>NZ_JBHJTL010000053.1:0-56182 GCF_042264065.1 Streptomyces sp. NPDC056222
GGTACACACAAGGTGTACCGGGCCCCGCGGCGTCGCTTCAGGCCGTGCCGTCCGCTAGGCGGACTTGCGGCTGTCTCGCGGATGTACGGCGATGTTCATGGCGCCGGAACGAAGGACCGCCAGCCTCTCGGCCAGGACCTCCTCCAGCTCCTCGCGGGTGCGCCGCTCCATGAGCATGTCCCAGTGCGTACGCGCCGGCTTGCCCTTCTTCTCCTCGGGGCCGTCCCCGTCCACCAGGAGTGCCTGGCTGCCGCAGACCTTGCACTCCCACTCCGGCGGAATTTCCGCTTCCACCGAGAAGGGCATCTCAAAACGATGGCCCTTCTCGCATGCGTACTCCACGGCCTGGCGCGGGGCCAGATCGATGCCGCGGTCGGTCTCGTAGCTGGTCACCACGAGGCGCGTGCCGCGAAGAGCTCGCTCACTCATGAATCGTGCCTCCCGGGCTTGTCGCCCACAGGACAGGTGTCGCTGTCGTCGTCATCCGGTCAACGTCCGGTCGGCGGTAAAGATTCCCGTTCCGGGTCATGCGTCGCCCGTCGTGCCGCCCCTTGTTCTACCCACCAGTGCCCGGTTTGTCACATCTGGCAGCAGATGTCACCCAGCGTCTTCACCAAAGCAGCACGCAGTAACGGTCCGCCTGGCAGGCCAAAGGCGTACACTACCGGCCTTTCACTGCCGCGTCTAAATCCGGTCCGGAACCGGGTTGCCCGCGGCGGCCACCGCACGCCGTACGGGTACCCGCGCGAGCAGGACGAAACCGGCCGCGAAGAAGATCACCAGAGAGATGATGGCATCCCGGTAGCTCCCGGTCAGCTGATACGCGAGACCGAACACCAGTGGGCCCAGCCAGCTGAGACCGCGGTCGCTCATCTCGTACGCCGAGAAGTACTCCGCCTCCTTGCCGCGCGGCACCAGATGGGAGAAGAGCGAGCGGGACAGCGCCTGGCTTCCGCCGAGGACGAGACCGATCGCCGCCGCGAGAAAGAAGAACGCCACCGGCGCGCCGGCGGGCAGGAAGTACCCGGCGGCCAGGATCAGCGTCCAGACCGCCAGCGAGCCGAGGATCACGCGCTTGGCGCCGTACGAACGCGCCATCCGCCCCATGCCGAGCGCTCCCACGATCGCGAGCACCTGGACCAGCAGCACCGCCGTGATCAGCGTCGTCTGCTCGAGCCCCAGCTCCTCGGAGCCGTAGATCGACGCCTGCGAGATCACGGTCTGCACGCCGTCGTTGTAGATGAGGTAGGCGAGCAGGAACGACAGCGTCAGCGGGTGGCGGCGCATGTCCCGCAGGGTCGCCACCAGCTGCCGCCAGCCACCGCCGACCGCACCCTCGCCCTTCGGCCGGACGTGCCGGTCGCGCAGCCGCCGCAGCGGCACCAGTGTGAAGGCGCCCCACCACAGCCCGGCCGAGGCCAGGCAGATCCGCACCGCCATGCCCTCCGTGAGGCCGAACGACTCGTGGCCGGAGTACAGGATCAGGTTCAGGACGAGGACCAGGGCGCCCGAGGTGTAGCCGAAGGCCCAGCCGCGCGAGGAGACCGCGTCCCGCTCGTCCGGTTCGGCGATCTGCGGCAGATAGGCGTTGTAGAGCACCATCGAGACGGCCAGTGAGGCGTTCGCCACGATGAGCAGGAAAGCACCGAGCAGATAGCGGTCGCCGTCGAGGAAGAACATCCCCGCCGTCGCCGCCGCGCCGGTGTACGCGGCGACCGCGAGCAGCGGCTTCTTGCGTCCCGTACGGTCCGCCGCCGCGCCCACCAGCGGCATCACGAGGACCGCCACCACGAGCGAGGCCGAAACGGCGTACGCGAAGAGCGAGCCGGCCCGCACGGGTATGCCCAGGGGGTGGACGAAGCCGTCCGCGTCCGCCGCGGCCTTCGCGACCGAGGTCAGATAGGGGCCGAGGAACACGGTCACGACGCTCGTCGAGTACACCGAGCAGGCGAAATCGTAGAAGTACCAGCCGCGTTGCTCGCGCCTGCGTTCGGCCGGATCGGCGGTGTGCCCCTCCGGCTCGGTGGTGTCGGCAGTCACGGCCGCGGCCCCCTCTTTGGTCCCCGTGGCGGGACGCGCGGTCAGACCCACACGCCCCGAGCGGTCAGCACTGCGCGCAGCGCCTCCAGATGATCGGTCATGATGCCATCCACTCCCAGGTCGAGGAGAGAGTTCATCCGCTCCGGATCGTTGACGGTCCACACGTGCACCTGGAGGCCGCGGGCATGGGCCTCCCGCACGAAGCGCCGGTCGACGACCGGGATGCCGCCCTGGCTCGCCGGCACCTGTGCGGCGACCGCGCCCGCGCGCAGCGCCGCCGGGATGCCGAGCGAGCGCAGCCGCAGGCCGAGGATGCCCTTCACGCCGTACGAGGTGGCGAGCCGCGGCCCCGCGAGGCGCTGCGCCCGGGCCACCCGCCCCTCGGTGAAGGAGCCCACACAGATCCGGTCCCACGCCCCGGTCCTGCGGATCAGGTCGACCAGTGGGACCAGTGAGGACTCGGCCTTCAGGTCCACGTTCCAGCGCGCCTCGGGAAACTCCTCCAGGAGCTCCTCGAAGAGCGGCAGCGGCTCCTTGCCGGCCACCCGCGCCTCGCGGACGGCGTCCCAGGGAAGATCCCGGATACGGCCGGCGGCGTCCGTGACCCGGTCGAGCGTCGAGTCGTGGAAGGCGACCAGCGCACCGTCCGCGGTGGTGTGCACATCGGTCTCGAAGTAGCGGTAACCGGCCGCCGCGGCCCGCCGGAAGGCGGCCGCGGTGTTCTCCAGGCCGTCCGCCGTGCCGCCGCGGTGGGCGAACGGAATGGGCGACGGGTGGTCGAGGTAGGGGTGGCGTACGCGAGTCACCGCCGCAGTATCGCCTGTTCCGGTGTCCCGGAGGCGACCACGGTGCTGCTCACGTCCTTCTCGGGGATGGCGAACCTGCGCAGGAAGAACTGCGCGAGCGGGCCGATGCTCAGTGCGTAGAGGACGGTGCCGACGCCGACCGAGCCGCCCAGCAGGAAGCCGGTGGCGACCACCGCGACCTCGATGGCCGTGCGGACCAGGCGGATCGAGCGGCCGGTGAGCCGGTGCAGCCCGGTCATCAGGCCGTCGCGGGGGCCGGGGCCGAACCGCGCGGCGATGTAGAGGCCGGTCGCCATGCCGTTGAGCACGATGCCGAGGACCAGCAGAGCGATCCGGGCGGCGAGGCCATGGACCTCCGGCACCAGGGCGAGGGTGCCGTCCATCGCCACGCCGATGACGAAGACGTTCGAGACCGTGCCGAGACCCGGCCTCTGCCGGATGGGGATCCACAGGAGCAGGACGATCGCCCCGACGAAGATCGAGACGACTCCGATGGTGAGTCCGGTCCGCTCGGCGAGACCCTGGTGGAGGACGCCCCAGGGCTCCAGACCGAGCCCGCCGCGCACCAGAAGCGCCGAACTGATCCCGTACAGCGCCAATCCGACGTACAGCTGCGCGAGCCGACGGGTCAGATGACGACCGGTGAGCCGGCCGCGGAGGCCGGAGGCGATGGACAAGGTGGTGCCCCCTGTGGTGGTAGTGGACTGACTCATGACACTCTGTGGCGGGGATTGCATCCCAACCATGGCCAATTCGAGGAAGGTGGACTGACTTCCATGGCTCAGTGGACCTCGGCCGTCGGGCCGGCCCAGCTGGCACGGCAGCTCCAGGCGCAGCAGCCGCGTCCCGCGGGACCCGGCGCGCGCAAGCCACCCGCCTACCGCGCGCTGGCCGACGGCATCCGCCTCCTCGTGCTCGAGGGCCGCGTGCCCGTGGCCGCCCGGCTGCCCGCCGAGCGGGAGCTCGCCGTGGCGCTCACCGTCAGCCGTACGACGGTCGCGGCCGCGTACGAGGCGCTGCGCGCCGAAGGCTTCCTGGAGTCGCGGCGCGGGGCCGGCAGCTGGACCGCCGTACCGGCCGGGAACCCACTGCCCGCGCGCGGGCTCGAACCGCTGCCGCCGGAGTCGCTCGGGTCGATGATCGACCTCGGCTGCGCGGCGCTGCCCGCCCCCGAGCCCTGGCTGACCCGGAGCGTCCAGGGGGCCCTGGAGGAGCTGCCACCGTACGCCCACACGCACGGGGACTATCCCGCCGGCCTGCCCGCGCTGCGGCAGATGCTCGCCGACCGGTACACCGAGCGGGGCATCCCGACCATGCCCGAGCAGATCATGGTCACCACCGGCGCGATGGGCGCCATCGACGCCATCTGCCATCTCTTCGCCGGGCGCGGCGAGCGGATCGCCGTCGAGTCGCCCTCGTACGCCAACATCCTCCAACTGATGCGTTCGGCGGGCGCCCGGCTCGTGCCCGTCGCGATGGCGGAGGGGCTCACCGGCTGGGATCTGAACCGCTGGCGGCAGGTGCTGCGGGACGCGGCGCCGCGGCTCGCGTACGTCGTCGCCGACTTCCACAACCCGACGGGCGCCCTGGCCGACGAGGACCAGCGACGGCAGCTCGTGGACGCGGCCCGCTCGGCCGGCACGGTCCTGGTGGTCGACGAGACGATGTCCGAACTGTTCCTGGACGACGGCCTGGAGATGCCCCGCCCCGTCTGCGCCTTCGACCCGGCGGGCGCGACGGTGCTCACGGTCGGCTCGGCGAGCAAGGCGTTCTGGGCGGGCATGAGGATCGGCTGGGTGCGGGCCGCGCCCGACGTGATCCGCTCCCTGGTGGCGGCACGCGCCTACGCGGACCTGGGCACCCCCGTCCTGGAACAGCTCGGGGTCAACTGGCTGATGCGCACCGGGGGCTGGGAGCAGGCCGTCGACATCCGACGCACCCAGGCGCGGGAGAACCGCGACGCGCTGGTGGCGGCGGTGCGGGCCGAGCTCCCGGAGTGGGAGTTCGAGGTCCCGCGCGGCGGCCTGACGCTCTGGGTCCGTACGGGAGGCCTCTCGGGCTCGCGGATCGCCGAGGTCGGCGAGCGGGTGGGGGTACGGGTCCCCTCGGGGCCGCGGTTCGGCGTGGACGGTGCCTTCGAGGGGTACGTCCGGCTGCCGTTCACAGTGGGCGGCCCGGTCGCGGAGGAGGCCGCGGCCCGGCTGGCGGCCGCGGCGCGGCTGGTGGAGTCGGGTGCGGGGGCGGGCGTGGAGCCCTCGCGGACGTTCGTGGCGTAGAGCGCCTCACGCCGGGACCGGGGCGTGGAGCGGAGCCGGACCGGGGTCGGGCGCGGAAGGCTTGGTCACGACGGTGGGACCGGGGTCCGGCGCCGAGCCCGGAGCCGCCTCGACCGCCGTCGCCGTGGCGGACTGCCGCTCCGGCAGGAGAGCCAGGACGGCCTGACGGTGCGTCTCGCTCGTCGCGTCGTCGAACGGATCGGGCGTCGCCGGCACCTGGAGACGGAGGACCCGGCCGCTGCCGAGGCGGGCGTAGCCGCGGCCCGGCGGGACGACCGGGACCGGGGTGGTGTGCGGCCCGACGCCGAGGACGGACGCGATCTGGCCGGGGGAGGCCGGGCCGAGCACGACCCTGGCGCGCGTGTGCGTGCGTACCGTCTCGCCGAGCGTCTCCATGCTGTCGAACTGCTCCGCGACCACCACCGTCACGTGCGCGGCCCTGCCGTGCCGCAGCGGCACCTGGAGCAGCTCCTGTGGATCGGGCCGGCCGTCCGCCGCCGCCAGGTGGCCGAGGACGCTCGGCCGGTCGAGCAGGATCCACAGCGGGCGCCTGGTGTCGTCGGGCGCGGGGTGGCCCGCCTGACGGGCCCGGTTCGCGGCGATCAGCCGCCGCTCGGTCTCGTGCGCCGCCCACTCCAGGCTCGCCAGCGCACCGGCGAGACCGCACTCGACGCCCAGGACTCCGCCGCGACCGGTCAGACAGGCGTACTCACCGGTGCCGCCGCCCTCGACGATCAGTACGTCGCCGTGCGGCAGGGCCTGGAGCGCGATGGAGCGCAGCAGGGAGGTCGTGCCGCTGCCGGGCTGGCCGACGGCGAGCAGATGCGGCTCCGTGGAGCGCGGACCGGTGCGCCAGACGACCGGGGGCGCGTCCTCAGCCCCGTCGGCGGCCTGCACCGGCACGGTCCGCTGGACGGCGTCGGCGTCGGTGAAGCCGAGGACCGTCTCGCCCGGCACGGTGACGAAGCGCTGGGCGGCGATCGTGGTCGGAAGGGGCGGCAGCACGCTCATCACGAGCTGGTTGCCCTCCTCGTCCCAGTCGAAGAGGTACTCGCGTCCGCGGCCCGACTTGGCGTGCAGCAGCTGCTCGATCCGGGCGCGGGAGGCGGCCTCCCCGTCGGTGAAGTACGCGGGGTACTTGATCCGCAGGCGGGTGAGGCGCCCGCCGTCGTCGAAGGCGTGCTCCCCGAACGGGCCGGTCCAGTCGCCGCCATGGGCGAAGAGCGGCGCCGGGTCCTCGGGGACGGAGAAGTACGGCACCAGTGCCTCGTAGAGGCCCTTGAGCCGCTCGATCTCGGCCTCGTCGGGCCCTGTCTTCACCACCGGGCGTTCGCGCCCCATCCAGGCGGCGGCGCCCATCACCGAGACGAGGGCGAGAAGCGGACCGTACGGGACGAGCGCGAGGACGAGGACGCAGGCCGCGACCAGGAGCAGCGTGGGACCGCGCCGCTCCTTCGGGGTCGCGGCCCACCTGGCACGCGCGGTCGCGGCCAGCTTCCGCAGACCACGCGTGATGGTGATCAGCGGATGGAGCACATCGGTGGCGCTGTCGGCGGCCGTGCGCGCGATCTCTCGACTGCGAGCGATCCGGTCGCTGCCGCTGCTCAGAATGCGGGGGAGTGGTCGCCGGGCCACGTCGTACTCCTGGAGTTGTGGAAGGGGTTGTGGGGCGTCAGAACTTGATCCCGCCCAAGAGGCTGGCGAGGCTCTGTCCGCCTGCGGTGATGCTCGGGGCGATGGCGGTGCCCGCGAGGTAGAAACCGAAGAGGGCGCTGACGAAGGCGTGGGACGCCTTCATGCCGTCCTTCTTGAAGAACAGGAAGCAGATGATGCCGAGCAGGACCACGCCTGAGATGGACAGGATCATGAGGGGTTCTCCTGGTTGAGGGGACAGTCACCATGAGTCCTTCCAGGTTCACGGGGAGTATCTATGCGATTAAAGGTGCAAATGGGTTAAAGATTGGCGATTTCACTTGACTGGCGGAGGTGGAGGGCGTGCTCGAGTGGCGAAATGCCCGGAGCGCGCTAGGTGATCTTTGCCGTGGACGCGCCCGGTCATGTCGCGGGACGGGCAGTACCCTGTCGATTCACTCGTACGGCCTTGATCGCCGTGCGCAGGTCACCCGCACGGGAACCCACGTGCGCGACGGAACGGAAAGGCGGACACGTCCGATGAGCGAGACTCCGGACCCCGAGGTCATCGAGCTGGCGAGCAAGGTCTTCGACCTCGCGCGGACGGGCGACGCCGAGACCCTGGCCGCCTATGTCGACGCGGGCGTCCCGGCCGACCTCACCAACGACAGGGGTGACTCCCTCGTCATGCTCGCCGCCTACCACGGGCACGCGGAGGCGGTCACCGCCCTGCTGGCCCGGGGTGCCGACGGGGACCGCGCCAACGACCGCGGCCAGACCCCGCTCGCCGGTGCGGTCTTCAAGGGAGAGGACGCCGTCGTGCGCGCGCTGCTCGCCGGCGGCGCAAATCCGGAAGCGGGGACTCCGTCTGCCGTGGATACTGCTCGGATGTTTGGGAAGACAGAACTCCTGGAGCTGTTCGACGCCCGATGAAGATCCGGGTGAACGGGCACTGAACCCCAGGTGAGAGCGGTGTCGTAAATGTGGTCGCGGTGGCGAAATGGCTGGGTCATCATGACGTCGGGCCCGCAACGGGCCACCGACGAGAGGCAGAGGAAGATGGTCAACACCAAGCGAAGGACGACGGGCGGCCGAACATGTTGCTGCGCGGCCTAGGCGATCACCAGTCCCCGGTACTCCCGGTCGTGTCGACAGCTTGATGTGAGGCATCTTCCATGTTCGAACCAGTCATAGCGCCGAGCGGCACCCTGCTCGGCCTGCTGCAGAGGGGCCGCGGCGACGGCACCCTGCACGCGCTCGCCGCGCCACGTGCCGAGGCCCTCGCGGCCCTCAACCACTGCGTTCTCAGCGACCCCCGCCAGGACTGGCAGGTCGAGAACCGCTCCCTCTACTACGCACGCCTGTACCTCGACCTGCACGGCGGGCTCACGGAGATCGAGACCCACCTCTTCGGTGCCGAGGACCACTTCGACACCGAGGAGAACAGGACCGGGCTCGCGCTCGCCGTCCTCGGGCATCTCGCCTCCTACGGCCGCCAGGACGCCCTGGTGCTGCTCCGGCGGTACGCCGCGACCGGCGTCAACTGGGCCTGGGCCCTCGACGAGCTCGCCCTGCGCGACGACGACGCCGGACTGCGCTCGCTCGCCACCCCGGTCCTCGCACGCTTCCCCGCCACCCCGGAGGGCGACGCCGAACTGGCGAGCGCCGTACGGGACGCCTTCGAGCCCCGGCCGTGGCGGCTGTGGGCCGAGGACCAGCGGGACGCCGTCGGCGCCCGGGTCAGGGCGGCCCAGGAACAGGGCTCCTTCGACCGCTGGCAGCGTCAGATGCGACCGAGCGGCCCCCGGCCCGGCTGGAGCGTCCAGGCGGTCTTCGACTGGGCCCAGGAGGGCCTGGAGCGCGGTGCGATGCTGCACGGCCCCGCCGCCCGCTGCCTGACCGCCGTCGCCGGCCCCGAGGACCGGCCGGTCATCGTCGAGGCCGCCCGCAGCGGACCCGACGGCGCGCGCTGCGCCGCCCTCCACTACCTCGCCGAGTCACGCGACCCCGCCGTCCTCGACCTCATCGAGGCCGCCGCCGGCAGTGGCTCCCGTACGGTCTCCGAAGCCGCCGTCTCCGCGTTCGAGCGCATGTGCGGCGAGCCCGCCGTCGACCGCGCCCGCGGCTGGGTCCACCGGCCCGACGCGCTCGGGGCGGCCGCCGCCGGAGTCCTCGCCTGCCGCGGCGGGGCCCAGGACGCCCTGCTCGTCCTCGGCGCCCTGCGCGAGACGGTCCGGGCCGACGGCCCCGACGCGACCGCCCTCTACACCCTCGTCGACGGCGCCGGACGCCTCGGCATCGCCTGCGCCGCCCCTGTGCTGCGCCACGTCTACCGAGAGACGGCCTCCTCCCAGCTGCGCGGCCGCACGGCCCGCGCCCTCGCGGCCACCGACCCGACTTTCCCGACGGGTTTCGCCGTCGAATGCCTCTGGGACTGCGAGGAGACCACGCGCGAGGTCGCGGCGTTGCACGCCGAGACCGGTGACGTACGGGTCGCGGAGCGACTGCGCCGCCTGGCGGCCGACCCGGCCGAGGAGGCCGAGGTCCAGACGGCCGTCCGCAACCGGATAGGGCCCGACCTGCAGGTCTGAGCGGGGCCGCGCGCCGGTTGAGTGACGGCGGAGCGGGGCCGCGCGCCGGTTGAGTGACGGCTGAGCGGGGGCGCCCGGCCTGTCCGAGCGAGGGCGCCCGCCCCGTCGTATCCGAGTGCGGGGCGGGGGCCGTCGGGACCTGGGTGTGGGGTCCACGGCGGGGGCCGTGAGGCCTGGGTGGGGGGTTGGGCCCGGGCGGTTGGGGTTTGGGCCGGGGCCGTGGGGCCTGGGTGTGGGGTTGGGCCCGGGCGTTGGGGCTCGGGTGTGCGGTGGGGCTCGGGGCGCGGGCCTGAGTGTGCGGCCCAGAGGTCGCGGCGCCGGCGGCCCGGCGGGGCAAACGCTCATGGGACGTTCCCCGCGCGTCCAGATCAACGTCGGCGGGAACACGCCGGGCGCGACGACAACACCGGTATGCGTGTCGTCATCGTCACCGAATCCTTCCCACCCGACGTCAATGGTGTGGCGCACTGCGCCCTGCAGACCGCGCGCCACCTCGTCCGCCGCGGTCATGCCCCGCTCGTCATCGCCCCGGCCGTACCCGTGACCGGACCCGCCGACCCCGTGGACTCCGACGCGCCGTGCCCCGTGGTGCGCGTACCGTCCCTCCCCCTGCCCGGCTACCCGCAGGTGCGCGTCGCGCTGCCCAGCCGCCGCCTCACCGCCGCCATCGCCGCACACCGGGCCGACCTGGTGCACCTGGCGAGCCCCTTCGTCCTCGGCGTACGCGGCATGGCCGCCGCGAGCCGACTCGGACTGCCCGCCGTCGCCGTCTACCAAACCGACCTCGCCGGCTACGCCCGCACCTATGTGGGCGCCGGCGAGGGCGCCGCCTGGCGTCGGCTCCGCGCCGTCCACGGTGCCGCCGACCGCACGCTCGCGCCGTCCACCGCGGCCGCGCGCGACCTGGAGACACACGGCATCGCCCGCATACGGCTCTGGCGGCGCGGCGTCGACACCGCGCGCTTCCGCCCCGAGCTGCGCGACGAGACTCTGCGCCGCGAGCTCGCCCCCGGCGGCGAGCTCCTCGTCGGCTACATCGGCCGCCTCGCCCCCGAGAAGCGGGTCGAACTGCTCTCCGGGGTGTGCGGACTGCCCGGCGTCCGGGTCGTGGTCGTCGGCGACGGCCCGAGCGGTCCCGGCCTGCGGAACGCCCTCCCCGGCGCCGAGTTCCTCGGCCGCCGCACCGGGACGGACCTGGCGAGGATCTTCGCCTCGCTCGACGTGTTCGCGCACACGGGCCCGTACGAGACCTTCTGCCAGACCGTGCAGGAGGCGATGGCGAGCGGAGTCCCCGTGGTCGCCCCGGCCGCCGGCGGTCCGCTGGACCTCGTCGACCACCGGAGGACCGGACTCCTCGTCCCGCCGGACGACGCGACCGCGCTGCGGGACGCCGTCGCCGCGCTCGCCGCGGCACCGGCGCAGCGGGCCGCGTACGGGCGCGCCGGGCGGGCGGCGGTCGAGGACCGGACCTGGGAGGCCGTCGGCGACGAGCTGATCGGCCACTACCTGGAGGTGCTGCGCGAGCGGACGGCGGTCGCGGCATGAGCGTCAGCGGAAGGAGCGGCGCAGGCGTGGAAGGCACCGGCACGAACGTCCGGGGGAGAAGTGGCCTCGGCGCGTCCGCCCCGGGCGTGGGCAGTCTCGGCGCGGACGTCCACGGAACTCGTGCCGTCGGCACCGACGCTCCCGGGACGGCTGCGCTCGGGTGGGACGGCGCCGGTGGGGACGACGTCGGGGCCGGTGTCCTCGCCGAGGCCGCCCTTGGCACGGACGTCCTCGGTGGCGATCTCCCCGCTACGGGTGCCATCGGCCGGCATGTCGTCGGCGCGGACGCTCTTGGCACAGACGCCCACGGCACGGACGCGCTTGGGGCAGACGCGCGCGGCGGGCGTCGGCCGCTGCGGATCGTGCGGCTGGCCAACTTCGTCACCCCCACCTCCGGCGGCCTGCGCACCGCACTCGAACAGCTCGGCCGCGGATACCTCGCGGCCGGGCACGAGCCCGTCCTGATCGTCCCGGGAGACGTGGGGAGCGACGAGGTCACCGACCAGGGGCGGGTCATCACCCTGTCCGGCCCCGTCCTGCCCGGGACCGGCGGCTACCGCGTCCTCGCCGATCGGGGGCGTGTACGCCGACTCCTCGAAGAGCTCGCCCCCGACCGCCTGGAGGTCTCCGACCGGACGACCCTGCGGTGGACGGGGGAGTGGGCCAGGCGCGCCCGGGTGCCCTCGGTGATGGTCTCCCACGAGACCGCCGACGGAGTGCTGCGGACCTGGGGTGTGCCGTCGTCCGCCGCCGCCAGGGCCGCCGACCGGCTCAATCGCCGTACGGCCTGGGCGTATTCACGGATCGTGTGCACGACGGAGTGGGCGGAGCGGGAGTTCGTACGGATCGGGGCCCGCAATGTCGTACGGGCGCCGCTCGGCGTGGACCTGGTCCGCTGCAGGCCCGGGCGGCGCAGCACCGTCCTGCGGGCCAAGCACGCGGACGGCCAGCGGGTGTTGCTGTTGATGTGCTCGCGGCTCTCCGTGGAGAAGCGGCCGGGCACGGCGCTGGACGCGCTCGCCCATGTGCGCGCCGCAGGAGTCCGGGCCGCGCTCGTCGTGGCCGGCGACGGGCCGATGCGGGCCGCGCTGGAGCGCCGGGCGCGGGACGAACGGCTGCCGGTGCGGTTCCTGGGGCATGTCGCGGACCGCGAGACCCTGGCGGACCTCCAGGCCGCCGCCGACCTGTGCCTGGCCCCCGGGCCTGCCGAAACGTTCGGCCTGTCCGCGCTGGAGGCGCTCGCCTGCGGCACCCCGGTGGTGGCCAGCGCCTCCTCGGCACTTCCCGAGGTCCTCGGGGACGCGGGCGCCGGTGCGGCCGACGACCCGGCCGCCTTCGCAGCGAGCATCCGTGCGCTGCTCGCCCGCCCGGAAGGGGAGCGTCGCGCGGCGGCACGCGCGCGAGCCGAACTCTTCGGCTGGGACCGCTCGATCGCCGCGTTCCTCCAGGCCCACGACGCGGCCCCGGCATCGATCCTCGTCCCGCCGCAAGGAGCCCGGCCATGACCACCACGTTCCTGCGGACCGCGGGCACTCCGGAGTCGTTGCACACCGTCGTCACGGCCGACGCTTCCGAGACGCCGCGCGCCGCCCGGTCCGCGGGGCCGGCGGAGACCGGCTTCGGTGTACGCGAGACGCCGGGCCGCGGCGAGGGCACGGCCGGGCCGGAGGGGCCGACCGAGGCCGTAGGCACCGTCCGGACGCTTCCGCCGGCGGAGACCGGCGTCGGCACACCCGCGACGCCGGGCCGCGCCCGGATGTCCGGCCAGGCCGAGGCCGCCCGGTCGGCGGCGCCGGTGGAGACCGGCAGCGGCACACTCGCCACGCCGGGCAGCGCCCGACCGTCCGGCCTGACCGAGGCCCAACACGCGGGCGCCGCCCGGACGCTTGAGCCGGCGACGACCGGCGGCGGCGCACCCGCGACGCCGGGCACCGCCCGCACCTTCGGCCCGGCCGAGGCCGTCCACGCAGGCGCCATCCGGTCCGCGGGGCTCGCCGAGGGCCTCCCCCTGGCCGCCCACGCGTGCGCCGCCCGGCCGGCGGCGCCGGTGGAGACCTGGCCGCCCGACTCGGTCGAGACCCTTCACGCGCGTGTGGGCCCGCTTCCCGCCCAACGCCGGGACCCCGACGCCGCGCCCCCTTCCCTCGCCGCCGGCCGGGACGTGCCCCCGACGGTCGGGGCCGCGCCCGCCGCGGTTCTTCGCTTCGTCGTCCTCGGGGACTCGCTCAGCGAGGGTGTCGGGGACCGTGTCGACGGGGCCTGGCGTGGCTGGGCCGCGTTGCTCGCCGAGGGGCTCGCCGGGCCCGCGCAGGACGTCGAGTTCCGGAACCTCGCCGTCAGCGGGGCCCAGAGTCAGGAGGTGGCCGAGCAGCAGGCCCCCGAAGCCGTGGCGTTCCGGCCGGACCTCGCCTCCGTCGTCGTCGGTGTCAACGACACCCTGCGCCACACCTTCGACATAGCCCGGCTCGCCCACCGTCTCGACCGGGTCTGCGCCGACCTCACGGCGGGCGGAGCCGTACTCCTCACCGCGTGTCTGCCCGACCCCGGCCGGATGCTCGGCCTCCCCGCCCCGCTCGCCCGTCCGCTCGCCCGCCGCCAGAAAGCCGTCAACGCCCTCGTCCACGCGGTCTCCGACCGCTACGGCGCCGTCCATCTCCACCTCGCCGACGCGCAGTGGACCGACGACCGGTCGCTGTGGAGCGCCGACCGGCTCCACCCCGGCGAGCGCGGCCACCGGGCCATCGCCGCACGGTTCCACGCCCTCCTCGCCGCCCGCGGCCTCGCCCACGGCACGCCTCCCTCGCCCGAGCCCGAACAGCCCCCGCCGACCCGCGCGGAGGCGGTGCTCTGGCTCGCCACCGCCGGAACCGGCTGGGTCGCCCGGCGCTGCCACGACCTGCTGCCCCAGCTGCTGCACCTGGCGGGCTCCGAGCTGCGCCACTGGGCGGGCGGCACCGGCGCCCGGCTCGACCGGCGGGCCGAACACGCCCTGTCCGCCGCCCTCGCGGCGGTGTCGCTGGACGCCCCGGTGGCCACAATGGGGGAATGACCGGGCGCTGGGAGTTCTGGATCGACCGTGGCGGCACCTTCACCGACGTCGTGGGCCGACGGCCCGACGGGCGGCTCGTCACCCGCAAGCTCCTCTCCCACGACCCGGCCCGCCCCCACGACGCCGCCGTCGCGGGGATCCGACTCCTCCTCGGGCTCGGCCCCGACGAGCCGGTCCCCGCCGACCGGATCGATGTCGTCAAGATGGGCACGACCGTCGCCACCAACGCCCTCCTGGAGCGGCGCGGCGAGCCGACCGTCCTCCTCGTCACCGAGGGCTTCCGCGACGCCCTGCGCATCGCCTACCAGAACCGTCCCCGGCTCTTCGACCGCCACATCGTGCTCCCCGAGGCCGTCTACGAGCGGGTGATCGAGGTCCCCGAACGGGTCGACGCCCACGGCCGTGTCGTCACGCCGCTCGACGAGCACGCCGTCGCCGAGGAGTTGCGGGCCGCCCACCGCGCCGGCTACCGCTCCGCCGCCGTCGTCCTCATGCACGGCTACCGGCACCCCGACCACGAGACCCGGATCGCCGCCCGCGCCCGTGCCCTCGGCTTCACCCAGATCAGCTGCTCCCACGAGGTCAGCCCGCTCATCAAGCTCGTGCCGCGAGGCGACACCACCGTCGTCGACGCCTACCTCTCCCCGATCCTGCGCCGGTACGTCGACGAGGTGGCCCGCGAACTCGCCGGGATCCGGCTGATGTTCATGCAGTCCAACGGCGGGCTGCGCGAGGCCGCCCACTTCCGCGGCAAGGACGCCGTCCTGTCCGGACCGGCCGGCGGTGTCGTCGGGATGGCCCGCACCTCGGAACAGGCGGGGTTCGACCGGGTGATCGGCTTCGACATGGGCGGCACGTCCACCGATGTGTCGCACTACGCGGGCGAGTTCGAGCGTGAACTCGGTACACAGGTCGCCGGCGTCCGGATGCGCGCCCCGATGATGAACATCCACACCGTCGCCGCGGGCGGCGGCTCCGTCCTCCACTACGACGGCCGGCGCTACCGTGTCGGCCCCGACTCCGCGGGCGCCGTCCCCGGCCCCGCCTGCTACCGCCGCGGCGGCCCGCTCACCGTGACCGACGCCAATGTGATGCTCGGCCGCGTCCAGCCCGACCACTTCCCGGCCGTCTTCGGACCGGAAGGGGACCAGCCGCTCGACGCCGCCGTCGTACGCGAGAAGTTCACCGCCCTCGCCCAGGAGATCGGCGGCGGCCGCACCCCTGAGGAGGTCGCCGCCGGTTTCCTGGAGATCGCGGTCCTCAACATGGCCAACGCCGTCAAGAAGATCTCCGTCCAGCGCGGCCACGACATCACCCGCTACGCCCTCACCAGCTTCGGCGGCGCGGGCGGCCAGCACGCCTGCGCCGTCGCCGACGCCCTGGGCGTCGACACCGTCCTCGTACCGCCGCTGGCCGGTGTGCTCTCGGCGTACGGGATCGGCCTCGCCGACGCCACCGCCATGCGCGAGCAGTCGGTCGAGGCGGAGCTCCACGCCCCCGGGACGCACGCGCGCGTGACGGAGCTCTGCGCCGAACTCGCCGACAGGACCAGGGGAGAGCTGCGCGCCGACGGCCTGCCCGACTCCGCGATCACCACCCACGCGCGCGTGCTGCTGCGTTACGCCGGCACGGACGCGAGCCTCCAGGTCGACCTGGCCGCCGCCGAGGAGATGGCCGAGGCGTTCGAGGCCCTCCACCGCGCACGGTACGCCTTCACCATGGACCGGCCGCTGGTCGTCGAGGCCGTTTCCGTCGAGGCCGTCGGCACCGCCGGACCGCACGGCCCGGTGGCCGTCGAGACGGGCGTACGGGACGGGGATCCCACACCCCGGGCGACGGTACGGATGTACGGCGCGGGCACCGCCACGGCGAGCGACACCCCGCTGTACCGGCGGGAGGACCTGCGCCCCGGGGACACCGTCATCGGTCCCGCGATCCTCGCGGAGGCCGACGCGACGACCGTCGTCGACCCCGGCTGGCAGGTGACGGCCGGTGACGGCGGACACCTCGTCCTCACTCGGGCGCGGCCCCGCCCGGCACGCGTCGCGGTCGGCACGGACGTCGATCCGGTCCTCCTCGAAGTCTTCAACAACCTCTTCATGTCGATCGCCGAGCAGATGGGCGTACGCCTGGAGAACACCGCCCACTCCGTCAACATCAAGGAGCGACTCGACTTCTCCTGCGCCCTGTTCGACGCCGAGGGCAACCTGATCGCCAACGCGCCCCACATCCCCGTCCACCTCGGTTCCATGGGCGAATCCATCAAGGAGGTGCTGCGGAGGGGCGGGGACTCCCTGCGCCCCGGTGACGTCTACGCGATCAACGACCCCTACCACGGCGGCACCCACCTCCCGGACGTCACGGTGGTCACACCGGTCTTCGACGATTCCGGTGACGCGCTGCTCTTCCTCGTCGCCTCGCGCGGACACCACGCCGAGATCGGCGGCATCACCCCCGGCTCCATGCCCGCCTTCAGCCGGACCGTCCACGAGGAAGGCGTCCTCTTCGACAACTGGCTGCTCGTACGGGACGGGCGGCTGCGCGAGGACGAGACGCGGGCGCTGCTCGCCGGAGCGCGGTACCCCTCCCGCGACCCGGACACCAACCTCGCCGACCTGCGCGCCCAGATCGCCGCCAACGAGAAGGGAATCGAGGAACTGCGCACCATGGTGGGACAGTTCGGCCTCGATGTCGTCCACGCCTACATGCGTCACGTGCGCGCGAACGCGGAGGAGTCCGTACGGCGGATCGTGGCCGGGCTCGAGGACGGTTCGTACCGCTACGAGACGGACGGCGGCGCGGTCGTCCAGGTCGCGGTCCACGTCGACCGTGAAGGGCGCTCCGCGGTCCTCGACTTCGCCGGCACGTCCCCCGAGCAGCCGGGCAACGCCAACGCGCCGACCTCCGTCGTGATGGCCGCCGTCCTGTACGTCTTCCGCACCCTCGTCGACGACGACATCCCCCTCAACAGCGGCTGCCTGGAACCCCTGGACATCCGGGTGCCGCCCGGCTCGATGCTCGCGCCCGCCTACCCGGCGGCGACGGTCGCCGGGAACGTGGAGACCTCCCAGGCGGTCACCGGTGCCCTGTACGCGGCCCTCGGCGTCCAGGCGGAGGGCTCGGGCACGATGAACAACGTCACCTTCGGCAACGAGCGCGTGCAGTACTACGAGACGGTCGCGAGCGGCTCGGGCGCGGGGGACGGCTTCGACGGGGCCGACGCCGTCCAGACGCACATGACCAACTCCCGGCTCACCGACCCCGAGATCCTGGAGTGGCGCCACCCGGTCCGGGTGGACTCCTTCGCCGTACGCCGGGACAGCGGCGGGACCGGCCGGTGGCACGGCGGCAACGGCGTCGAACGCCGTGTCCGCTTCCTGGAGCCGATGACCGTGACCCTCCTGACGGGCCACCGCAGGGTGCCGCCCTACGGCATGGCCGGCGGGGAACCCGGTGCGCTCGGGGAGAACCTGGTCGAGCGCGCCGACGGCACCGTCGAGCGCCTCGGTGGCGTCGACGCCACCGAGGTCGGCCCGGACGACGTCCTGGTCCTGCGGACCCCCGGCGGGGGAGGCTACGGCCCCGCCCGCTCGTGAGCGGCCTCCGGTAGGAGGTCCCGCAACCCCGGCGCTCAGCGCAGCGGCACGAACCGGACCGCCGTACCCGGCACCGCCTGCGCGGCCGCCGCCAGGTCGGACTCCCGTACCACCGCCACCACCGGATAGCCGCCGGTCGTCGGATGGTCCGCGAGAAAGACCACGGGCCGGCCGTCCGGCGGCACCTGGACCGCGCCCAGGACCATGCCCTCGCTGGGGAGTTCGCCGGTGCGAGCACGCTCCAACGGCGGCCCTTCCGTGCGCAGCCCGATCCGGTTGCTCGCCGAGGAGACCCGGTACGCGCGCGTGGCGAGGGTGTGGAGCGCCCCGCCTGTGAACCAGTCGTGCCGTGGCCCGAGCCGGACCCGCAGGACGAGTTCGTCCGGCGGGCCCGGCCACGGGGGAGTGTCGACCGACCCCCGTACGGCCGATTCCACTCCCAGCGGCAGCACGGTCCCGGTGGCCAGCGGCGCCGGGCCGAGCCCGGAGAGCAGGTCGGTGGAGCGGCTGCCGAGGACGGGTTCGACGGCGACTCCGCCACCGAACCCGACGTACGCGCGCAGGCCACGGGTGGCCGCACCGACTTCGAGGAGCGCCCCGGCCGCGACCCCTACCGCCGTGCCCCAGGCGACCGGGCGCCCGTCGACGGTGACCGGGCACGGCGCGCCCCCCACCGCGACGGTGACCGCGCACCGGGGCCGTACCGCGCACCCGTCGACCGTGGTCTCCAGGACCGCCGCGGCCTCCGGATTGCCGACCAGCCGGTTCACCAGACGGGCCGCGCCCGGATCCAGCGCCCCCGAGCGGGGCACGCCCAGATGCGCGTACCCGGTCCGCCCCAGATCCTGCACCGTGGTCAGTGCTCCGGCCCGTACGACGGCGACCGCACGATCGGTCACCGGCTCTCCATCACGAAGCGCACCCGCGCGCCGGGCGTGAGCAGTGCGGCCGGCTCACGGTCCGCGTCCCACAGCACCGTGTCCGTGGAGCCGATCACCTGCCAGCCACCGGGGGAGGAGCGTGGGTACACGCCCGTGTACGGCCCCGCGAGCGCGACCGATCCGGCCGGGACGGCCGTGCGCGGAGTGGCCCGGCGAGGCACCTGGTACTGCTCGCCGAGCCCGGTCAGATAGCCGAAGCCGGGCGCGAAGCCGCAGAACGCGACCCGGAACTCGGTGCCCGAGTGGATCCGTGCCGCCGTCTCCACGGACACCCCCCACAGTGCGGCGACCTCGGCCAGATCGGGACCGTCGTAGCGGACCGGCACCTCGACGGCCCGCTCCACGCGCGCGTGGAGCGGCGGTATCGACCATTCCCGCAACTGGCCTGCCAGCAGGTCCGGCGCGTCGACCCCGTCGAGCAGCACCGTGCGCGCCGCCGGCACGATCTCCCGTACGGAAGGAAGCGAACCGCCCGCCCGCCGGCGCAGCAGCTCCGCGTGGAACGCCTCCGTCTCCGTGCCGCTCCCCAACTCGACCAGCAGGGCCCGCTCTCCCACCCGGTACACGCGCCGCGCCTTCATACGAACGCCTCCACCCTGACTCCGGTGGCCTCCAGCTGCGCGCGCACCCGACGGGCGAGCCCGACCGCGCCCGGGGTGTCCCCGTGGAGACAGAGCGACCGGGCCCGGACGGCGACGGAACGCCCGCAGTGCGCGGTCACCACGCCGAACCGGGCCATGGACACCGAACGTTCGACGACCTCCGCCGGATCGGTGACGACGGCTCCCTCCTGCCCCCGTGGCAGCAGGGAGCCGTCCGCCGTGTACGCCCGGTCGCCGAACGCCTCGGAGACGACGGGCAGGCCCGCCTTCTCGGCGGCCTCGTGCAGCCGCGAGCCGGGCAGACCGAGCACCGGGAGCCCGCCCCCGGCGAGGCGCACCCCGTCCACGACGGCGGCGGCCTGCTCCTCGTCGCGGACCACCCGGTTGTACAGCGCTCCGTGCGGCTTGACGTACGAGACCGCCGAACCGGCCGCCCGGGCGAAGACCTGGAGCGCGCCGATCTGGTACGCCACCTCGGCCGCCAGCTCCTCGGCCGGCACGTCCATGGAGCGCCGGCCGAAGCCGGCCAGATCGCGGTACGACACCTGGGCCCCGATCCGTACGCCCCTCGCGGCCGCCAGCTCGCAGACGCGCCGCATGGTGACCGCGTCCCCGGCATGGAATCCGCAGGCCACGTTGGCGCTGGTGACCACCGAGAGCAGCTCCTCGTCGTCGGTCAGCGTCCAGCGGCCGAAGCCCTCTCCGAGGTCGGCGTTGAGATCGATCGAAGCCCAGGTCATGGTGACGGTTCCTTCCTTCCCGGGGCGTGGTGGTACGGGTCAGGCCGCGACGCGGTACTCGGCGTCGCGCACATCGGTGACGAGCATCCGCCCCGGCGCGTGGGTGATCGCGAACGGTGGACGCGAGGCCGTCACCGCGGCCTGGGGAGTGACCCCGCAGGCCCAGAACACCGGCACGTCCCCCGGCTCCGCCACGACCGCGTCCCCGAAGTCGGGGCGGTCGAGGTCGCGAATGCCGAGCACCGCGGGATCACCCGCGTGCACGGGCGCTCCGTGCACGGCGGGCAGGAGTCCGCTGAGCCGTCGCGCGGTGGGGACGAGACCGGCCGGAACGGGGCGCATCGAGACGACCATCGGCCCGTGCAGCCGCCCGGCGGGCCGGCACGCCCGGCGGGCCGGCACGCCCGGTCGGTGACGTACAGGGAGACGTTGCGGCCCTGGTCGACATGGCGCAGCGGCACCCCGGCCTCCGCGAGCGCCCCCTCGAAGGTGAAGCTGCAGCCGATGAGGAAGGACACCAGGTCGCCACGCCAGTTCGAGGTCACCTCGGTCGGTTCGTCGACAAGTCGCCCGTGCTCCCAGACGCGGTAACGCGGGAGGTCCGTCCGCAGGTCCGCGCCGGCGGCGAGCTCCGTGGTCCACGACCCGGGGTCGGTGACGTCCAGGACGGGGCACGGCTTGGGGTTGCGGGTGCAGAACAGGAGTACGTCGTACGCCCAGTCCGCCGGCACCGAGATGAGGTTGGCCTGCGCGTGGCCCGGGGCCCAGCCGGCCGTCGGGGCGGTCGATCCGGCACGGGCACGCGCGCGTGCCGCCCGCGGGTCGAGAACCGGCGCGGACGTCATACCAGTTCCTTTCCTCGGGTCTCCGGAAGCCCGAGCAGCGCGAGGACGGCGAGTCCGTAGCCGACCGCTCCGAAGATCAGCGCGCCACCGACGCCCCAGCTCTCGGCGAGGAAGCCCACCAGGGTCGGGAAGACGGCGCCCACCGCGCGCCCGGTGTTGTACGTGAAGCCCTGTCCCGTACCGCGGACCGCCGTCGGGTACAGCTCGGCGAGGAAGGAGCCGAAGCCGCTGAAGATGGCCGACATGCAGAAGCCGAGGGGGAATCCGAGCACCAGGAGGAGCGTGTTCGCCCCGGTGGGGATGTTCGTGTAGGCGAGGACGGACAGTGCCGACAGCGCGGCGAAGATCGCGATGTTCTTCTTCCGGCCGAGCCGGTCCGTGAGGTAGCCCCCGGTCAGATAGCCGATGAAGGCCCCGGAGATCAGGAAGGTCAGATAGCCGCCGGTGCCGACCACCGTCAGACCGCGTTCGGTCTTCAGAAACGTGGGGACCCAGGTGGCGAGGGTGTAGTAGCCGCCCTGCACACCGGTCGACAGGAGCACCGCGAAGAGCGTGGTGCGTAGCAGCGGCCCCTTGAAGATGGCGGTGAACGAGCCGCGTTCGGCGGAGGTGCGCCGGATCTCGGCGGCCTGCGGGGCGTCCTCGACGTTCCGCCGGACGTAGACCACCAGGAGCGCGGGCAGGGCGCCCGTCCAGAACATGACCCGCCACGCGATGTCGGCGTCGACGAACTGGAAGACCAGGGTGTAGACGATCACCGCGAGCGCCCAGCCGGCCGCCCAGGCGCTCTGGATGCCGCCGAGGGTACGGCCCCGGTGCTTGGCGGAGGCGTACTCGGCGACCAGGATCGCGCCGACCGCCCACTCGCCGCCGAAACCGAGGCCCTGGAGGGCCCGGAAGACCAGCAGCGTCTCGTAGTTGGGTGCGAAGCCGCACAGCACGGTGAAGAGCGCGTAGGTGATGACCGTGATCATCAGCGCCTTCACCCGCCCGATGCGGTCGGCCAGGATGCCTGCCAGCGCGCCGCCGATCGCCGAGACGACGAGGGTGACCGTGGTCAGCAGGCCTGTCTGGCCCTTGTCGAGGGAGAAGTAGGCGGCGATGGCCACCATCGACAGCGGCAGCGTGAAGAAGTCGTAGGAATCCAGGGCGTATCCGCCGAACGCGCCGCCGAAGGCGCGGCGGCCGCGCGGCCCGAGGGCCCGCAGCCAGGCGAACGCGCCCGTGTCGTCGGGCCGTTCGCCCTGGGTCTGCTGCTGGGTCTGTGTCGTGCTCATCTGCACCTCGCAGAGGGGGAGGCGTGCCTGAGGACGTACTGAAGAACCGTGCGGTGCCGTCAACGTAGAGGATCGTTGAACGATCCGACAAGAGGTATGTCGTCACGTTCTTGTTTCCGCGAGGTACCTGCGATTGACTCGGCCGCGGACGACGGAGGGAACGGACACAGTGGGCGGAATCGACGAACTGGCGGACGACCGGGCGCTGCTCGGGCGGACCAGCACGGCGGAACGAGTGGCGGACATCCTGCGCACCCGCATCGCCGAGGGCTTCTTCCCGCCCGGCACCCGGCTCTCCGAGGACAGCATCGGCGGCGCGCTCGGCGTCTCCCGCAACACGCTGCGCGAGGCGTTCCGGCTGCTCACGCACGAACGGCTGCTCGTCCACCAGCTCAACCGCGGCGTCTTCGTGCGCGTCCTCACGGTCGAGGACGTCGCCGACATCTACCGCACCCGCCGCCTCGTCGAATGCGCGGTCGTCCGCGACCTGGGGCAGCCGCCCTTCGCCGTCGACGGCCTCGCCGCCGCGGTCGAGGAGGGCGAGCGGGCCGCCCGCGCCGCGGACTGGAAGGGCGTCTCCACCGCCAACATCCACTTCCACCGCGAACTGGTCGCCCTGGCCGGCAGTGCGCGCACCGACGAGCTGATGCGGGGCGTCCTCGCCGAACTCCGGCTCGCCTTCCACATCGTCGACGACCCTCGCGGCCTCCATGAGCCTTATCTCGTACGAAACCGGGAGATTCTGGAAGCCCTGCTCGCCGGCGAACGCACGACGGCGGAACGCCTCCTGGCCGGCTACCTCGACGACTCCCGCACCCGCATCGTCGAGGTCTACGCCAAAGCGGTAGAGGAACCGGAGACCCTGGAGGCCTGAGCGGAGCGGTCGCACCCGGGCTACCACGTCCCGCTGCGCCGCGGGGGGCATCTGCGCCGTTTCGACCGTTGTCGGTGCGAGGACCTAATCTGTGCACCGTGACTTCGCCTGCCTCGACGGACCTCGTTCCGCCCCAGCTCAGCGCGGGGCCGCGGCCCGCGCAGGGCCCGGCCGCCGACGAAGGGCTCGCGCGGCGCCTCCGCGCGCTCGCGTGCACCGCGCCGCTGCACGACCTGGACACCCGCAAGGCGAACCTGGCCGGTGAGTACTCGGTCTACGCGATGGCCGAGGTCGCCCTCGCCGCCATCGACCTCGTCACGCTCAACATGGACTTCGACACCGGCGCAGACCACGAGCAGATCGTCGCCCGTCTCCTGCCCCGCGTCGCCGCCCAGGCCCCCGCCCGCCCCGCCGCCGAACACGAGCGGGTGGCCCGCTGGGTCCTGGAGAACCTGATCAACGTCGGCAGCGTCGACCGCGGCTTCCGCGCCGTCTACGGCACCTTCGGCGCCGACGGCGTCTACACCCGCCGCGACTACGACTTCAAGCTGATCGAAGAGGTCCCCGGCTACGGCGGCGGGGTCTACCTCCGTACGACCGACGAAGCGGTCAACGTCCTGGTCGGCGCCCTCGACACCGACGTCACCAGCGCCCAGATCGCGGCCGAGGTGAAGCTCGAGGTCCTCATCAGCCGCGGACGGCTCGCCGACGCCCAGCTCGCCGCCGAGCAGGCGCGGTACCGGACCGTGCAGTACGCCGAGACCCTCCGCAAGACCCTGGAGGCGACCCGGCGCAACGTCCGTGCCGTGGACTGGCTGCAGGCCGTGCCCGACATGATCGCCGAGGCGCTCGACCACGTCGCCGACCGCTACCGCCACGAGAACGCGATCCTCACCAATATCCGCAAGGCCCGCGACGAGGCCGAGGACGCCGAGCACAAGCGTCGCGCCGCCGAGCTCGTCGACATAGTCAAGGACTGCATCCGCCGCCACACCCAGCTCCAGTCCCGCCTCCTGGAAGCCGGCCCGCTGTTCCGCGCCGAGCAGGACCGGCAGGCCTTCGCCGCGCCCACCTCGTACACCGGGATAGATCTGTACGGGCAGCTCGTCGCACCGATCCTGCCGCTCCCCGTGGAGCAGGCGACCAAGGTCACGGACGCCTTCTTCGCCCGCGGCACGGGACTGCGCACCCCCGCCTCGGTGCGCGTCGGGGACCTGGTCGAGATGCTGCTCACCCCGCCGGTCGAGCGTGAGCACCTCGGCGCGGAGATGCCCGAGCCGGACCTGATCGCCACCCCCGACGACAGCCGCTTCAGCGAGGAGCAGCTGGCGAGCGCGATGGAGCTGCTCGACCTGGAGCACGACGCCCCGCGGCGCCTCTCCGGCCTCCTCGCCGACGCGCGCCGCCGCGACCCCGACCTGCCGTACCTGGTCGCTCTCCTCGCCGTCCACGCGGCGAGCCCCCCGGTCGGCACCGCGTACCGCCAGGGCGAGGAGCGCCTGCTCTTCGCCGTCGACGACGGCACGCAGCTGGACGACCCGGAGTTCGGCGGCGCCGACCTGATAGTGGGTACGGCGCTCCTGGACGCACTGGGCATGGCCGCGGACCGCACGGAGGCCTCATGACCACGGACCAGGCGGCAACGGGAACGCTGCCCCAGCCGCCGTCCCCGCAGGATCACACGCCATCGGGCGAGGCCCGGCCCCCGGCCGAGGACACCCGCACGGCCGGGGCGCCCGTCGTCGACGGGATCCGCCTTCCTGGCGAGACCGTGGTCGTGGCTGCTCCTTCGGCGGTCGGGAGTGCGCTCGCGGTCGAAGGTCCGCCGTCGGCCGAGGGCGCTCTCCCGGCCGGGCCGTCGGTCGTCGACGGGAAGCCGGTCGACGGGATCCGCCTTTCGGGTGAGACCGTGGTCGTGCCTGCTCCTTCGGCGGTCGGGAGTGCGCCCGCGGTCGACGGTCCGCCCCTGGTCGGGAGTTCCCTCCCGGCGGGGCCCCGGCTCCCGGCCCAGGGCCCGCTCGTGGTCGAGCCGGCCCTCGCGGAGGAGGCCGACGCCGCCCCGCTCCCGAACGGCGACGATCCGGCCGTCGCCGGCGGGACACCCACCGCGCCCGTCATGGCCGTCGGGGTCGTGTCGGCGCCCGCGCCGGCGCGCCGCGGTCCGGCTCCCTCCGTGCGAGCCGTCCGGCTGAGCGCCCCCGCGGGCGCGTCCGGCGACGTCCCGCCCCGGCGGAAGGCGGTGCGCGTCACCCCCGTCCGCCTGCCCCTGCCGCGCCCCGTCCCCACCGCACCGCCGACCACCCCCACCGAGGAGCCCCAGCCGTGAGCGAACACCACGCCGAGCACGCCGACGCGTGGAGCGAGCCGGAGCCCCCGCACACCCCGGCGGCGCCCGCCGCAGTCACCCCCGCGGACGCCGCCGACGCCGCACGGCTCGTCTCGTTCGGGCTCCAGCCCAAGCTGCTGCCCGCCCGCGACGCCGAGTACGCCGAGCTGCTCCGGCGCTACCGCGAGGACCCCGCCTTCGCGCGCCTCGCCGACGCCGTCGCCACCGGCCTCGGACTCGTCGTCCTCGAAGTCTCCCCGCGCGCGGGGATGGCCGTGACCGCCGGCGAGGACTCCGTCTTCGCCGTCCGCATGGGCGACTACGCCCGCCGCGCCTCGACCGACTCCGCCGACCGGTTCCTGCACGGCCTCGCCCACCTCGCCGTCGCCGCCATGGCCTTCCCCCGCCCCGAGGACCTCGCCGACGACGGCTACATCGGCCGCCTCACCGTCAACGGCGTCGACTCCTTCGTACGCCAGGCCTGCCGCCGGCTCGAAGAGCGCGCCGAGGAGCAGGGCGAGAACACCGACCCCGCCTCGGACGCCCCCGGCCTGGAGGCCGCCTGGCGGATCTACGCCCGCCGCAGCTCCACCGGCGCCACCAAGGACGCCCGCCGTCTCGCCGGCTCCACCACCGGCATCGTCGGCAAGGCCGTCGCCTTCCTCACCGACTCCGGGTTCCTCCAGCGCACCGGAGACGACGCCGGCGGCGCCTACCGCACCACCGCCCGCTACCAGCTCCAGGTGCGCGACATGGCGGGCAGCGCCGCCATGGCCGAGCTCCTCGACCTCGGCGTCGTCCCCGTCAGCGACGGCTCCGCGACACTCCTCCCGCCGCCCGACGGCGACGACCTGGAGCTCGCCGCCGACGCCGGCCTGCCCTTCCACGCGTAACCGCCCCGCGCCACCGCCCCGCGTCATCACCGAACCAGTCGACGAGAGTCCGCCGCCATGTACGAGCTGTCCCGGGTCCGCCTCTACTCCATCGGTCCCGCCGGTGCGCGCTACGCCGACACCGTCCTGGACCTGCGCGGAGTCGGCGCGCCCGTGCCCCACCCCGCCCCCACCCAGGCGGAGTTCTTCGAGGAGGAGCCGGTCGGCCCGCCGCGCCGCCCCGCGCCCGCCGGCGTGCTCTTCCTGGAGAACGGCGGCGGCAAGTCCGTCCTCCTGAAGCTGATCTTCTCGGTCATGCTCCCCGGCCACCGCAACACCCTCGGCGGCGCGAGCTCCGGCGTGCTCCGGAAGTTCCTGCTCGCCGACGACTGCGGCCATGTCGCCCTGGAGTGGCAGCACACCCTCACGGGCGAGCTCGTCGTCGTCGGCAAGGCCAGCGAGTGGCGCGGCCGCCAGGTCTCGAACGACCCGCGGAAGTTCGCCGAGGCCTGGTACTCCTTCCGCCCCGGACCCGGCCTGAGCCTGGACAACCTCCCGGTCGCCGAGTCCACCGCCGTCCGCGCGCCCGTCGAGGGCGCCTCCGGCGCGCAGGGCCGCCGCCGCACCATGAAGGGCTTCCGCGACGCCCTCACGGAGGCGGGGAAGGCGTACCCGCACCTGGAGGTCTACTGGGAAGAGATCCACGACCGCTGGAACGAGCACCTCGGCGACCTCGGTCTCGACCCCGAACTCTTCCGCTACCAGCGGGAGATGAACGCCGACGAGGGTGAGGCCGCCGGCCTCTTCGCGGTCAAGAAGGACTCCGACTTCACCGACCTGCTCCTGCGGGCCGTCACCGACACCCGTGACACCGACGGCCTCGCCGACCTGGTCGGCGGCTTCGGCAACAAGCTCGGCCGACGCGCCGAACTGACCGCCGAGCGGGACTTCACCGCGGGCTCCGTCGACCTCCTCGGACGGATCGTCGAAGCCGCCGGGACCCGGGCACGCGCGCGTGACGTCCACGCGGCGTCCGAGCGCCGCACCCGTACGCTCGCCCGCCGCCTCTCCGCCCGCGCCACCGAGGAACGCGGCCGCACCGCCGAACTCGCCCAGCAGGTCACCTCCGCCGCGCACGCCGTCTCCGAGGCCGAGACCGCGCGCGGCCGCAGCTCCCTCATCGCCGCCGAACTGGCCTACCGGCACGCCTCCCTGGCGCTGACCGTCGCCGAGAAGGGCGCCGCATCCCAGCGCCGCGAGCTCACCGACGCCCGCACGCTGCACGCCGCCTGGCAGGCCGCCGAGGCCGTGCTCCGCAACCGGGCGGCCGGCGACCGCTCAGCGCGCGTCGCCGCCGCGATCCGCGAGGCCGAGCGCGACGCCGCCCCCGCGCTCGCCGCGCGCGCCAAGGCCGCCGCCGATCTCGTACGAGCCCTGCACGCCGCCGCCGAGGAGGGTGAGCGGCACGCGGCCGAGGAGGAGGAGCGTTCCGCGGCACTCCAGGACGCGGGCGAGACCGCCCACCGCGACGCCACCGCCGCCGCGACCGAGGCCCAGCGCGCCCGCAGCGAGGCCGGACACCTGCGGCAGCGCCTCGCCGAGGTCGAGCAGGAGACCGCCGAGGCGGTACGAGCGGGCTGGCTCGACGACACCGCCCCGGACGCCGACCCGGCGCGCGCGGCCCTCGCCGCGAGCGACGCCGAGAAGACCACCGTCGCCGCCTGGGACGCGGCCCGCGACGCGGCCCGCGCCGCCGGCGACCAGGCCCGCGAGGCCGCGGCGGCCGAGTCGCGCGCCGAACTCGCCGCCGCCCGTGCCACGGACGCCGCCGAGGCCGCAGAGCACGCCTACGACGCGGAACGCCGCGCCGCCGAGTCCCTCGCCACCGACGCACGCCTGGCCGAACTCCTGAGCCTGCCGGCCGCCCGGCCGACCTCCCCGTTCCCAGGCCAGCGCGCGGCGGAGACCGACATGGGGGCGGGCACCGACGGCCCGAACGCCGAGCCGGGCGGCCCCGGACGGACGACGGGGTCGCACGGAGCCACCGGCCCGGAGCCGCGAGGCCTCGCGTCCGGCGAGCCCGGTACGGGTGCGGATGCCGCCCCCGGCGCCGCCTTCGGGCTCGCGGGCGCGCCGGACTCCGGTTCCGACGGAACCCCCGGCCCGCTCACCGTCACCGAGTTCGACCGGTACGCCGACGAGCTCCGCCGACTGCTCGACCAGTCCATCGGCTCCGCCGAGCGTCAGCTCTTCGACCTGCGCACCGCCGCCGCCGACGACTCCCGCATCCTCGGCGCCCTCGGCGACGGCGGACTGCTGCCGCCGGGACCGGACGTGCTCGCCACCGTCGAGTACCTCGGCGAACAGGGCATCCCCGCACTTCCTGGCTGGCGCTATCTGGCCCAGGCCGTCGACCCCGCCGACCACGCCGCCGTCCTGGCCGCCCGCCCCGAGCTGGTCGACGGCGTCGTGATCACCGACCCCGTCTCGTACGCACGAGCCCGTGAGGTGCTGAGCACGGCGGCGCTGCTGCCGCGCTCCACCGTCGCCGTCGGCACCGCCGCCGCGCTCCTCGCGCCCGTCCCGAGCCCGGAGTCCGGCGATGACACGGGCGTCTTCCTGGTCCCGCCGAACCCGGCCATGCACGACGAGCACGCCGCCGACGAGGAGCGGCACGCCCTGCGCGCCCGCGCCGCCGCCCGCGACGAGGAGATCCGTACGCTCGCGGCCCGGCTCACCGGTGACCGTTCGCTCGCCGCCCGGATCGGCTCGTGGCGAGCCGACTGCCCGCCCGGCATGATCGCCGAACTGGCCGCCGTCGCCGCCGCCGCGCGCGAGACCGCGGAGGCGGCCGCGGCCACGCTCGCCGAGGCCCGGACGGTACGGGCGGAGGCCGACGAGGCCGCCGCCGACGCCGCCCGCGTACGGGACGAACGCCAGGAGGCCGCCCAGCGCGCCCGCCGTGTCGCCGACGCCCTCGCCGGGCTGGCGTTCCGGCTGCGCGAGCGGTCCGCCTGGCAGGCCAAGCTCCGTGAACTGGCCGACGACGCCGCCGAGTCCGAGGCCCGTGCCCAGACCTGCCTGGAGCGGGCCCGCGCCGCCGACGAGGACCGCCGCGCCGCCCAGCGGGCCGCCGACGACGCCCACCGCACCGCTCGCGCCCTGCGCGCCGAGCGGGCCGAGATCGCCGGCGCTCCCGACCAGCTTCCCGAGGAGGACGAGGCCGCGCCCCGTACCGCGCTCCCGACCCTCCGCGAGGCGTACCGCGCCGCGTCCCAGCTGTACGAGAAGGTCGGTGTCGGCGCCGACCTGCGCGCCGAACAGGCCCGTGCCGAGAGCGATGAATCGGCCGCCCTCGCCGAGCTCGACCGCCTCACCAACAAGGTCCGCACCCGCGCCGAGCAGCTCCTGGAATCCACGGACGGCGCCGACGGGCCGTCCCGCCAGGCCGCCGCCGCCCGCGCCGAAGCCCTGGTCCAGATGCTGGAGACCCGTGCGTCCGAGGCGAGCGAGAAGCTCGGCCGGCTCCGCGGCGAGGCCGAAAGGCTGGCCCCCGAGGACGGCGAGTCGCACACCGAGCTGCCCGAGGACCAGGTCCCCGCCGACGTCGAGCAGGCCCAGACCCTGCTCCGTACCGCGACCACCGAACTCGCCGCCCGCAGCGATGCCCTGGAAGCCGCGCGCACCGCGCACGCGAGCCTCCTGCGGGCCCACCGCGCCGCCGAGGACGCCGCGGGCGGCTTCGACGAGACCGCGGCGCTCCTGCGGGACCTGCTGCGCGACCACGGAGAGGACGAGGAGGACGGCCCGGAGACGTACCCCGGCACGCTGGAGGAGGCGCGGCACACCGCCGCCGAGGCCCGTCGCGCGCTGCGCGCCTGCGCCGCCGAGCTCTCCGCGGCCGACGCCGCGGTCCGCGAAGCCGGCGACATCCTCGTCCGGCACGCCAACTCCACCCGCTACGAGCAGGTCCGCACCCCGGCCCGGCAGCAGATCCGCGAACTGCCCGCCGCCGCGCTGCCCGAGCACGCCGCGAAGTGGGCGGAGGCGTTCGCGCCCCGCCTCCGGGTCCTCACCGACGAGCTGGAGCAACTGGAGCGCAACCGCGACTCCATCGTCGACCGGCTGCGCGGACTGGTGGAGTCGGCGCTGACCACGCTCCGCTCGGCGCAGCGCCTGTCGCGGCTGCCCGAGGGCCTCGGCGAGTGGTCGGGGCAGGAGTTCCTGCGGATCCGCTTCGAGGAGCCGGACCAGGCCACCCTCACCGAGCGGCTCGGTGAGGTCATCGACGAGGCGACCCGCGCCGCCGTCAAGAAGAACTCCGACATGCGCCGGGACGGAATGTCCCTGCTCCTGCGGGGCGTTCAGGCCGCGCTCGAGCCGCGGGGCATCGCGGTCGAGATCCTCAAGCCGGACGCCGTGCTGCGGGCCGAGCGCGTACCGGTCGGGCAGATGGGCGACGTCTTCTCCGGCGGCCAGCTCCTCACCGCCGCCATCGCGCTGTACTGCACGATGGCCGCGCTGCGCTCCAACGACCGGGGCCGGGACAAGCACCGGCACGCGGGCACGCTGTTCCTCGACAACCCGATCGGCCGCGCCAACGCCACATACCTGCTGGAGCTCCAGCGGGCGGTCTCGGACGCCCTCGGCGTCCAGCTGCTGTACACGACCGGTCTGTTCGACACGACCGCGCTCGCGGAGTTCCCGCTGGTCATCCGGTTGCGCAACGACGCCGACCTGCGGGCCGGGCTGAAGTACATCAGCGTGGAGGAGCACCTGCGCCCGGGGCTGCCGCAGCCGAGCGCGGAGGGCGAGGCGATTCACGGCGAGATCACCGCGACCCGGATGTTCCGCCGCTCGCAGGTCGAGGAGTCCGTCCCGCAGTAGCAGCGCGCGTACGAAGAACGGCCCGGCCCCCGAGAGCGGACCGGGCCGTTCATCTGTCCAACTCGCGGGTCCCATTCCGGGCCCAAGCCCGGAGCGCAACGCCGGGTCCCAGTCCGGGCCCAAGCCTGGAGCCCAACGTCGGGTCCCAGTCCGGGCCTAGGCCCGGAATGCAACGTCGGGATCACGCCGGGTCCGAGCCCGGAGCTCCACGCCGGGTCCGAGACCGGAGCCCAACGCCGGGTCCCAGTCCGGGCCCAAGCCCGGAATGCAACGCCGGGATCAGTCCGGGCCCAAGCCCGGAGCTCAACGCAGGGTCCAAGCCCGGCGCTCAAGCCCGGGAGCCCAAGGCCCGCCTCAGCCCCTGCCCGAGGCTTCCGCCCTCAGGCGGCCTCGGACAGGGCGTGTGTCTCCGTCCGCGCCGGCCTCTCGCTCCGCGCGGTCTCCGCGTCGCGCACCAGCCCCGCTGTGCCGTGCCCCTGTTCGGCTTCCGGCACCTGCCCGGCCTTCCGCTCCCTGCGCCGCTCCCGCCTCAGCCGGCGTGCCGTACTGCTCGGCTCCGACACCACGCCGTTCCGCTGCCGCCAGACCTGGCGCGTCACCCACACATCGAGCACGCTCCACGTCGCGACGACCGTGCTGCCCACGGAGCTGAGCAGCATCGGAAACGCGAGCCAGGAGTCGGTGACCGCGCAGAAGAAGGCGACCATGCCCTGTATCAGCGTCACCGACGTGAGCATCACGGCCCGCACGGCGGCGGTACGCACCGGGTCCGGCATCCGGCGCCGGCCCTTCTTGTCCTCCACCCACAACTGCCGTGCCGATTCCGCCTCGTGCACCATCGTTCTCGTCACTCCCCACCGCCGACCGTCCTCAGGGACGGCTGCCCGTCATGAGTGGCTTTACACGGACACACCCCGCCCCGTACACAATGACGCTCGGTGAAGGGAAAAGGTTTCCCCTCGTTCGTACCGGAACGAACAGTTCCAGCCATCCGCCGTACCCCCACTCGCACCGGTCCCGCCACGTGTCCTGCGCCACAGTGGCGAATGCCAACTCCCTGAATACCGGGACATCTCATGATCAACGCTCACTCGAGAGGCTGAAAAACGTCCGGACGTGCCTTCGAGTTGGCTGTGATGCAGTAGTAGGCTCACGCCGCCGTTTGTTGAATCCGATGGTTGACGCCATGTGTTGACGCTGTGAGTTGACGCCACGCGTCGCAAAGGAGGACCTCCGCGACGGGTGGAGGCCGAACTGGGGGAGGCCATGCGCTTTCGCGGGAAGTCCATCCGCCGGAAGATCGTGGCGTTGTTGCTGGTGCCGCTCGTGTCCCTCACCGGTCTCTGGGGCTTCGCGACGGTACTCACCGGCCGCGAGGCCGACCAACTCCTCGACGTCGGCTACATCGTCGAGAAGGTCGGCTACCCCATCGAGGACACCGCGCGCGTCATCCAGAAGGAACGCCGCCAGTCCCTGATCTATCTGGCCGATCCACGTGCCTCCGACTCCCTCACCACCCTGCGGGAGCAGCGCGAGGCCACCGACCGTCAGATCGCCCTCATCCGGCGGAACGCAGCGGACTCCGGCGTACAGGAGGAGATGCGGCCCCTCGCCTCGCAGCGACTCGAATCGCTCCTGACGGCGCTGGACGGCCTCGACGCGCTGCGCCGCTCCGTGGAGAACCGCAGCATCGGCCGTATGCAGGCCCTCGACTTCTACAACCGCCTGGTCGACCCCTGCTACAGCTTCCTCATGAGCCTCCACGCGCTCGAGAACGTGGAGATGGACAAGCAGGGCCGCGCCCTCGTCGGCGTCACCCGCGGCCGTGAAGCGCTCTCCCGCGAGGACGCACTGATCGTCTCCGCACTCATCTCCGAGCGCGTCACGGCGCAGGAGCTCCGCGCGATCAGCGATCTCATCGCCCAGCGCAAGCAGTTCTACGAGGTGAACCTCGAACTCCTGCCCACGGTCGAGCGCGAGAAGTTCGAGCGGTACTGGGGCAGTCCCGACACCGAGCCGCTGCGCCGCGCCGAAGAGGACCTGATCGCCGCCGGTCCCGCCAAGAACCCGCGCGCCATCACCGCGGAGCGCTGGGAGGAGCGGGCGAACCCCGTCCTGGAGGACCTGGCGCGGGAGAACACCGCCGCGGGCGACCGCTACCAGGAACGTGTCCAGCCCGCCGCCTACAGCGTGCTGCTCAAGGCAGGCATCGCCGGTGTCCTCGGCTTCCTCGCCCTGCTCGTCTCCGTCGTCGTGTCCGTACGCATCGGCCGCGAACTCGTCCGCGACCTGCGCCGGCTGCGCAAGGAGGCCCAGGAGGTCTCCGGCGTACGCCTGCCCAGCGTCATGCGCCGCCTCGCCGCCGGCGAACACGTCGATGTCGAGACCGAGGTGCCGCAGCTGCGGTACGAGCAGGACGAGGTCGGCCAGGTCGGTCAGGCCCTCAACACCCTCCAGCGCGCCGCCGTCGAGGCCGCCGTGAAGCAGGCCGACATGCGCCGCGGCGTCGCCGAGGTCTTCGTCAACCTCGCGCGCCGCAACCAGGTGCTGCTGCACCGCCAGCTCACCCTCCTCGACACCATGGAACGGCGCACCGAGGACACCGAGGAACTGGCCGACCTGTTCCGGCTCGACCACATGACCACGCGCATGCGCCGTCACGCCGAGGGCCTGGTGATCCTCTCCGGGGCCGCCCCCTCCCGCCAGTGGCGCAAGCCCGTCCAGCTGATGGATGTCGTCCGCGCGGCGGTAGCCGAGGTCGAGGACTACGAGCGCATCGAGGTGCGCCGCCTGCCCCGCCTCGGCGTGGGCGGTCCCGCCGTCGCCGACCTCACCCACCTCATCGCGGAACTCCTGGAGAACGCCACGGTGTTCTCGCCCCCGCACACCGCCGTTCAGGTGCTGGGCGAACGGGTCGCCAACGGCTTCACCCTGGAGATCCACGACCGCGGCCTCGGCATGAACCCCGACGCCCTGCTCGACGCGAACCTCCGGCTGGCCGAGACCCCCGAGTTCGAGCTCTCCGACACCGACCGCCTCGGCCTCTTCGTGGTCAGCCGGCTCGCCCAGCGCCAGAACGTCCGCGTCTCGCTGCAGCCTTCGCCGTACGGGGGGACCACCGCGGTCGTCTTCATCCCGGCCGTGCTGCTCACCGACGCGCCCGAGACACAGGGCGCCGGCTTCCGCCTGGACCGCAAGAGCCTCGACCGTGCGCTCGCGGACCGCGAGAACGGCGAGCAGCCGGGGCGGCGTCCCGCCCTCACCAAGGTGCAGGGCGGCGCGCCACGGGCCACCGGGGCGACGCGCTCCGCTGCCTCCTCACTCCTGGACGGCCCGCTCGACGGGCCCGTCGAGCTCGAACCGCCCCTCGGGACCTCCGGCTTCGAGGAACTGCTCGACCCGTCCGCGGCGGACCTGGAGGACACCGAGAGCGAGCGCGGTGGCCTCTTCCGGCCGCGGGACCACCGCCGCGGCCTCACCTCGGCCCCGGGTGCCGAGCAGCATCAGCAGACCCCGGACCAGACGCCGGAGCCGCCGTACGACCGGACGTCCCAGCGTGGCCCCGTGCCGCTGCCCCGACGCCGTCCGCCCACGCTCGTCGTCGACCACGGCCGCAGGATCGACGAGCCGGGCCGCGCCCACCCCGCGGCCGCCCAGGAGCCCACGGGCCCGAAGGGAACACCGCGCACGCTGGTACCCGTACCCCCGGCCGGTCCCGTACCCCCGGCCGGTCCCGTACCGCCGGTGGCTCCCGTGCCGCCGATCGGTCCCGTGGCGTCCAACGGCCAGGTACCGCCGAACGGTGCCGTACCGTCCGACGGCCCCGCGCCGTTCGGCGGACTGCCCCGCCGGGTCCGTCAGGCGAGCCTCGCGCGCCAGCTTCGCGAGACGGGCGGACGCGACGACGGCAAGACCTCCGCCGGCACCACCGCCTCCGCCGGCTCGGACTTCGAGCGCGACGCAGAGGAAGTGCGCAGCCGCATGGCGTCCATGCAGCGCGGCTGGCAGCGCGGACGAGAGCAGAACGCCGAACCACCAGCACCAGGAACGACACCCGAGGGGGACGGTCGATGACCGCACCGAACGCCGCAGCAACCAACACCTCCGGAAACGCCAACGGCGAGCTGAACTGGCTCCTCGACGAGCTGGTCCAGCGGGTCGGATCCATCCGCAAGGCTCTGGTGCTCTCCAGCGACGGACTCTCCACCGGCGCCTCCGCGGACCTGACCCGCGAGGACGGCGAGCATCTCGCCGCCGTCGCCTCCGGCTTCCACAGCCTCGCCAAGGGTGTCGGCCGCCACTTCGAGGCGGGCAAGGTCCGCCAGACCGTCGTGGAGCTGGAGGAGGCGTTCCTCTTCGTCACGGCGGCCGGTGACGGCAGCTGCCTCGCCGTTCTCGCGGACGCCGACTCGGACGTCGGCCAGGTCGCCTACGAGATGACACTGATGGTCAAGCGGGTCGGCGTCCACCTCGGGACGGCCCCGCGCTCCGGACCGTCCGCCGGAGGGTGAGTGGGGGACACCATGACTGACGGCACGACCGACGGCACGATCGACGCGGCACCGCAGGAGCGCGCGCAGGCCCCGGCCCACCACTGGTTCGACGACGAGGCCGGGCCGGTGGTCCGTCCGTACGCGATGACCCGCGGCCGGACCAGCGCCGCGACCCGTCACCGCCTCGACCTGATCGCCGTGGTGGTGCCCGAGCCCGCCGCGGACGATCCCGGCCGCGACCAGACGCTCTCCCCGGAACACGTGGAGATCGTCGAGCGCTGTTCGGACGCACCGCAGTCGATCGCCGAACTCGCCGCCGGACTCGACCTCCCCGTCGGGGTCGTCCGGGTCCTCGTCGGCGATCTCGTCGAGGACGAACTCGTCCATGTGACCCGCCCCGTTCCGCCGGCCGAGCTGCCGGACGTGAGCATTCTCCGCGAGGTGATCAATGGCCTTCGGGCGCTCTAGCCACAAGAAGCCCCTTGTCGAACCGGTGACGCTGAAGATCCTGGTCGCGGGCGGCTTCGGGGTGGGCAAGACGACGCTGGTCGGCGCCGTCAGCGAGATCAAGCCGTTGCGGACCGAGGAGGTCCTGAGCGAGGCCGGCCGGCCCGTCGATGATCTGCACGGGGTCGAGAGCAAGTCGACCACCACGGTGGCGATGGACTTCGGGCGGATCACCCTCCGCGAGGACCTGGTCCTCTATCTCTTCGGCACGCCCGGCCAGGACCGCTTCTGGTTCCTCTGGGACGAGCTCGCGCAGGGTGCGCTCGGGGCGGTCGTCCTGGCGGACACCCGTCGCCTGGAGGAGAGCTTCGCGGCGATCGACTACTTCGAGCGGCGCGGCATCCCGTTCACGGTGGCGGTCAACTGCTTCGAAGGCGCCCAGCGGTTCCCGGCCGAGAGCGTGCGCGGGGCGCTCGACCTCGACCCCGAGGTCGAGCTGCTGATGTGCGACGCGCGCGACCGGGAGTCAGTGAAGAACATCCTCGTGGCCGTCGTCGAGCACGCCCTGGTCCTGGCGGACCAGGGCGTCACGCCCGTCGCCACCTGACACGGGCTGGCGGTGGCGTCGGCACACCGTGGCATCGGCGCACGTGGCGTCAGCGCGCCCTTCCGCCGGCGTACGTCGGCCTCAGCGCAGCTCGGCTTCGGCGCTGCTCGGCCTCAGCGCAGCTCGGCTTCCGCGTTGCTCTGCCTCAGCGCCGCTCGGCCGAGGCGCGCGTGGGCGTCAGCGCACCGCCACCACCGCCGACCCGTGCCCGAACAGCCCCTGGTTCGCGGTGATCCCGGCCCGCGCGCCGTCCACCTGACGGCCGCCGGCCGTGCCTCGCAGTTGCCAGGTGAGCTCGCAGACCTGCGCGATGGCCTGGGCGGGCACGGCCTCGCCGAAGGACCCCAGGCCCCCGCTGGTGTTGACCGGGACGCGGCCACCGAGCGCCGTGACCCCCTCCCGTACCAGCTTCGCGCCCTCACCGGGCGCGCACAGACCGATGTCCTCGTACCACTCCAACTCCAACGCGGTGGACAGGTCGTACACCTCCGCCAGCGACAGGTCCTCGGGCCCGATCCCCGCCTCCTCGTACGCGGCCCGCGCGATCGACGCCCGGAAGCCGTCCGGTGAGGGGGAGACCGCCACGGCCGAGTCGGTCGCGATGTCCGGCAGGTCGAGGACCGCCTTGGGGTACGTCGGTGTGACGGTGGAGACCGCCCGGATACGGACGGGGTCCGGCTGCCCGTGCCGGCGGGCGAACTCCATGCTGGAGAGCACCAGGGCCGCGCCCCCGTCCGAGGTCGCGCAGATGTCGAGCAGCCGGAGCGGATCGGCGACGACGGCCGAGGCGGCCACCTCCTCGGCACTCACCGCCTTGCGGTAGCGGGCGAGCGGGTTGAGCGCGCCCGCCGCCGCGTTCTTCACCTTGACCTGGGCGAAGTCGTCCACCGTGTCCCCGTACAGGGCCATGCGGCGCCGTGCGTAGAGCCCGAAGTACGCGGGGTTGGTCGCCCCGAGGACCCGGAAACGCAGCCAGTCGGGATCGTCGGGCCGCTCCCCGCCCGCCGGGGCGAAGAAGCCCTTGGGCGCCGAGTCCGCGCCGACGACCAGCACCACGTCCGCAAGTCCGGCGAGGATCTGGGCCCGCGCGGTGCCGACGGCCTGTGCCCCGGAGGCGCAGGCCGCGTACACACTGGTGACGCGCGCCCCCTGCCAGCCCAGCGCCTGGGCGAAGGTCGCCCCCGCCACGTACCCGGGATACCCGCACCGCATGGTGTCGGCGCCGACCACCGAACCGACGTCCCGCCAGCCCAGCCCGGCGTCCGCGAGCGCGGCGCGGGCCGCCGCGGTCCCGTACTCGACGAAGCTGCGACCCCACTTGCCCCAGGGGTGCATCCCGGCCCCCAGTACGGCGATGTCGTTCATGACCGGTCCTCCGCCATGTGCGCGTGCACCGGCTTCCAGTGCCAGGTGGTCCAGGTGTGCGCGCCGTCCTCGTTGAGGACTCCCGGCACCACCTCGACCTCCATGCCGACGGCGAGGTCCGCGGTCCGCACTCCGGGCGCCGCCTGCCCGAGCACCACCATCGCCTCGGCCTCCAGCTCCACCGCGACCAGGGTGTACGGGTCCCAGGGCGCGTCCGGATCGGAGACGTAGGGCGCGGGCGGGCGGTAGCGGCCGTCGGTGTACGACCAGACGCGGCCGCGTCGGGAGAGCGGGGTCTCGACGAGCTCGCCGCCGCCCGGACAGCCGGGATTGCGGCACCAGGAGTCCTCGCGGGGGAAGAAGACCGAGGAGCAGGCCGTACAGCGGGTGCCGAGCAGCCGGAAGTCACCGCCCTCCCCGCTGTCGTCCGTGAACCATCCGGCCACCACCGGTCTGCGCGTCCGTGCCACGAAGGCCCTCCCCGACTCCGGGATCCCATGAATCTGACGAAGCGTCAGAATTCTGCCATGGATGCCGCGCGCTGAGAACCGTACGGGCCCTTCTCGCGTCCCTACGTACGGAACGGGCGGCCGGGACCCACGGGGGTGGTCCCGACCGCCCGTCCTCCGCTGGAGATCAGTGACCGGCCACCGACCTCCGTGCCACGGGGAAGTCGAAGAACGTGCTCGGGAACGGCTCCGGCTTGAACGTGAAGTGCCACCACTCCTCGGGCAGGTTCACGAACCCCTGCTCCGCCAGCGTCCCCTTCAGGAGCTGCCGATTGGCCCGCTGCGCACCCTGTATCCGTGGATCATCGGTGTGCGACAGCGTGTCGAAGCAGTCGAAGCCCGTCCCCATGTCGACGGAGTTGTCCGGGAAGCGCCGGTCCTGCGGGGCGTAGCACTCGACCAGCTTCTCGCCCGGCACGTAGGGGCGGGTGGGCGCCGCCGGCAGCTTCACGATCGTCAGATCGACCGTCGAGCCGCGACTGTGCCCGGACTTCTCCGCGATGTAACCGTCCGCGAACAGCCTCGACTTGTCGACCAAGGGATAGAACTCCTTCTTCATCCCCTCGTCCTGGAGATCCTTCGCCCAGCGCACGAAGTGGTCGACCGCCCGCTGCGGCCGGTAGCAGTCGTAGACCTTCAGCGAGTAGCCCCGTGCGAGCAGCTTCACCTGGGCGCGGTGCAGCGCCTCGGCGGCCGGACGGGTCAGGATGCACAGGGGCTGGCGGTAGCCGTCGACCTTCTCGCCCACGAAGTTGTGCACCGTGGTGTAGCGCATCTCCTGAATGATCGTCCGGTCCACCGAGCTCAGCGCCACGAACTCCTTCGGAGCCTTCGGCTCCGGCCTGGCCTGCGCGGACGGTACGGCGGCGGTGGCGGCGAGCAGAGCGGCGGACGCCAGCACACCGGCGGTACGGAATACGGAAGCAAGTCCTCTCATGTGCACCGTCTATCAGTTCCGCGGGGCACGGGAAAGAGTGATCGCATACGGTCCTGTCGTGAAGGACTCCTACTGCTCCAGCTGCGGCGCCCGTTACGCCGAGACCGTCGACTGGCCCCGCACCTGCGCCTCCTGCGGCTCGGTCGCCTACCGCAACCCGTTGCCCGTCGCCATCGCCCTGCTCCCCGCAACGGACGTGCGGGGAACGGGACTTGTCGTCATCACACGCACCATCGAACCCGCCAGGGGCGAAGTCGCGCTCCCCGGCGGCTTCATCGACCACGCCGAGGACTGGCGCGACGCCGTCGTCCGCGAGCTGCGTGAGGAGACGGGGATCGAGGCGCCGACGGGGGACGTGCGGCTCGCCGACGCACTCAGCTCCCCGGCCGGACACCTCCTCCTCTTCGGCCTGCTCCCGCCCCGCCCGGCCGCCGAACTGCCGCTCTCCGCCCCCACCGACGAGACCACCGGATGGCACCTGCTCCACGCCCCGGCGGAACTCGCCTTCCCTCTCCACACGGAGGCGGTACGACGCTGGTTCGCGGGGAGGTACACCTACGGAGCCTGAGCACGATCAGCGCGGGAGTCCCCGGGATACAGAGCAATCCCGAGGACTCCCGAGGAACCCCGAGACTGTCGAGGGTCCTGAGGAAGTCACCCCTCCAGGCCCCGCACCCGCACGGGCAGCGCCACCTCCTCCGAACCCCCGTCCGTCACCCTCTCCACCACCACCCGGCCGTCCACGAGCCGCGACGCGTACCGCTCGATCTCGGCCTTCTCCCAGCCGTCCCCGGCGTCCCGTACGACGAGCCCACCGCCCGTACGTCCGGCCGCCGGCGCCCACACCTCCAGCTCGAGACCCCCGTCCGCACCCCGCACGGGAATCACCGCCCCCGCACGCGCGAGCACCGGGATACGGGACAGGGGCGCGTCGAGGAGGACCTGCCCCGGCCCCTCGTACGCGCGCCCCGTCGCCATGTCGTACCAGCGCCCGCGCGGCAGGCGCACCGCGCGCCGGTCCGCGCCCCGGGCGAGGACCGGCGCCACCAGCAGCGCGTCGCCCACCAGGAACGCGTCCTCGCAGTCCCGCAGCGCACGGTCCTCCGGAGCGCCCCACCACACCGGCCTGACGTACGGCGCGCCGGTCAGTCGGGCGAGCTGGGCGAGGGTGACGAAGTACGGGCGCATCCGCTCCCGCTCGACGAGCGCCACGCGCGCGTGCTCCAGGACCTCGGCACCGAACTCCCACGGCTCGCGGCGCCCCGCGTCGATCGCCGCGTGCGTACGGAACAGCGGCAGCCACGCCCCCAGCTGGAACCACCGCAGGAACAGCTCGGGCGACGGACTCCCGTCGAACCCGCCGACGTCCGGCCCCGAGTACGGCACCCCGCACAGTCCGAGCCCCAGCACCAGCGACAGGGACGCCCGCAGCCCCGGCCAACCGGTCGACACGTCACCGGACCAGGTTCCGCCGTACCGCTGCATCCCGGCCCAGCCGGAGCGCGAGAAGAGGAACGGCCGCTCGTCCGGGCGCAGCCGGCGCAGCCCGTCGTACCCGGCCCTCGCCATCGTCAGCCCGTACACGTTGTGTGCCTCGCGATGGTCGCCACCCCGCCCGTCGAGGGCGTGCCGGGACGAGCGCGGCAGCGTCTGGTCCCCGAAGGGGGAGAAGGAGACCGGCTCGTTCATGTCGTGCCAGATCCCGGAGAAGCCCTGCGCGAGCCGCTCCTCGTACAGGCCGCCCCACCACTCCCGTACCGCCGGATCGGTGAAGTCCGGGTAGGCGCACTCACCCGGCCAGACCACCCCGTGCACCTCGTTCCCCCGCCCGTCGCGGACGAACGCGCCGGCCGCGGAGCCACTGTCGTAGACCGCGTTCCCCGGCTCCGCCTTCACCGCCGGGTCCACGATCGACACCAGCCGCACCCCCTGCTCCCGCAGCTCGCCCGCGAGCCCCGGCAGATCGGGGAACCGCTCGCGGTCCACCGTGAACACCTGGTGCGCGTCGTAGTGGTCGATGTCCAGATGCAGCACCGACAGCGGAAGCCCCCGCTCGCGGTAGCCGTCAACCACCCGACGCACCTCCTTCTCGCTGCCGAACCCCCAGCGGGCGTGCTGGGGACCCAGCGCCCAGGACGGCGGCAGCGCCGGGGCGCCCGTCAGGGCCGCCCAGCCGTGCAGCACGCGCGCGGGGGTGCCGACCACGACCCAGCAGCGCAGCGGCCCGCCGCCCATCCGGACCTCGCTCGTCCCGGGCCGGTCGTGGCCGGAGCCCGCGCCCTCCTCACCTTCGGTGAGGGTGACGCGGCCGTCCCAGGAGTTGTCGTGGAACGCCAGATGCGTGCCCGCGTCCGAGACGACGACCTGCACCGGCATCGTGATGTACAGCGGATCGTCGCCGGGGGAGAACCTCCCCTTGGGGTCGGTGTTCCACAGCCGGTACGAGCCGTCGCGCAGCCGCGGCCCCGACGCCCGCCCGCCGAGCCCGAAGAACCGGGCGTCCGCGGGCACCTCGCTGCGCTGCACCCAGCGAGCTGTCCCACCCGAGACCGGCTCCCACCAGCGCGGCGGAAGATCCCGGCGCAGCATCACACCACCGGGTGTACGGATCTCCACCGCCCCGTGCCGGGACACCGCGACCGTCACCCGCTCCGAAACCACCCTCCAGCCGCCGTCGGTGTCCGGTTCCAGCTCGGCCCGCTGGTCCGGCTCGGGCGGCTCACCGGCCAACGCGTACGACGGGAGAGGCTCCGCCCCGTCCCAGCCCCAGAAGACCGTGCCCCCGGCCGACACACCGATCCGCAGCTCGGAACGGGCGAACCGGACGATTCCCCCGCCCGGCAGCGGCTCCGCCTCGCCCACCGGACCCGGCACCCGGGCCCGCTCCGTCCCTCTCGGCGGCAACCCCCACGCATCCGTACGACGCTGCCGCCACGCCGAACGCACCGCCCGCAACCCCTGCACCGATCCGAACACCCTCACCGAACGCACCAGCTCACGACCGTCCATGCAGCTCACCCTGCCATTCGGCGGGGCCCGGGCGCGGTTCGTTCAACTGCCGTTCACCCGTGGTGGGAGCACATATTCAGACGTCCGACCATGGGCGGGGAACCCTGGTGCGAAAGACGATCACATGGCATCGTCCCTGTCAGCCGCGTCACGCGCACACCCCAGCCCGTGCGCGCGACACACGCAGACCCGCGTACGCCCAGGGAGAGCCGCCGCATGACATCAGCGCACACCGAGCCGCTCTGGCAGCCGGACGAGGAACGCATCGCCGCAGCAGCGGTCACCCGCTTCCAGTCCTGGGCCGCCGAGCGCCACGGAGCCCCGGCCGAGGGTGGATACCCGGCCCTGCACCGCTGGTCGGTCGACGAGCTGGAGTCGTTCTGGCAGGCCGTCGCCGAGTGGTTCGACATCCGCTTCTCCACCCCGTACGAGCGCGTCCTCGGCGACCGCTCGATGCCCGGCGCCGAGTGGTTCCCGGGAGCCACCCTCAACTACGCCGAGCACGCCCTGCGCGCCGCCGCCGAGCGACCCCACGACCCGGCCCTGCTCCATGTGGACGAGACACATGAGCCGCGCCCGATCTCCTGGGCCGAGCTGCGCCGCCAGGTCGGCTCGCTCGCCGCCGAACTCCGCGCCCTGGGCGTCCGTCCCGGCGACCGCGTCAGCGGGTACCTCCCGAACATCCCGGAGGCCGTCACGGCCCTCCTCGCCACGGCCGCCGTCGGCGCGGTGTGGACCTCCTGTGCGCCCGACTTCGGCGCACGCAGCGTCCTGGACCGCTTCCAGCAGGTGGAGCCGGTCGTCCTGTTCACCGTCGACGGCTACCGCTACGGCGGCAAGGAGCACGACCGCCGCGAGACGGTCGCGGAGCTGCGCGCGGAACTGCCCACCCTCCGCGCCGTGATCCACATCCCGCTTCTCGGCACCGAGCCCCCCGAGGGAGCGCTCGCCTGGTCGGACCTGACCTCCGCCGACGTGGAGCCGGTCTTCGAGCAGGTGCCGTTCTCCCACCCGCTGTGGGTGCTGTACTCCTCGGGTACGACGGGCCTGCCCAAGGCGATCGTGCAGTCCCAGGGCGGCATCCTCGTCGAGCACTTCAAGCAGCTCGGCCTGCACTGCGACCTGGGCCCCGAGGACGTGTTCTTCTGGTACACCTCCACCGGCTGGATGATGTGGAACTTCCTCGTCTCCGGCCTGCTCACCGGCACGACCGTCGTCATCTACGACGGCAGCCCGGGCTACCCCGACACCGGCGCCCAGTGGCGCGTCGCCGAACGGACCGGTGCGACGCTGTACGGCACCTCCGCCGCGTACGTCATGGCCTGCGCCAAGGCGGACGTCCACCCGGCGCGGGACTTCGACCTCTCGGCGATCAAGTGCGTCGCGACCACCGGCTCCCCGCTCCCGCCCGACGGCTTCCGCTGGCTGCACGACGAGGTCGGGGAAGACCTGTGGATCGCCTCGGTCAGCGGCGGCACGGACGTCTGCTCCTGCTTCGCGGGAGCGGTACCGACCCTCCCCGTCCACATCGGCGAGCTGCAGGCCGCCGGCCTCGGCACGGACCTGCAGGCCTGGGACCCCTCCGGCAAGCCGCTGATCGGCGAGGTCGGCGAACTCGTCGTCACCAACCCGATGCCGTCCATGCCCATCCACTTCTGGAACGACCCGGACGGCAGCCGCTACCGCGACAGCTACTTCGAGATGTTCCCCGGCGTCTGGCGTCACGGCGACTGGATCACCATCTCGGACCACGGCTCGGTCGTCATCCACGGACGCTCCGACTCCACCCTGAACCGCCAGGGCGTACGCATGGGCAGCGCCGACATCTACGAGGCCGTCGAACGGCTCCCGGAGATCCGCGAATCCCTCGTCATCGGCCTCGAAGAGCCGGACGGCGGCTACTGGATGCCGCTCTTCGTCCACCTCGCGGAGGGCGCGACCCTGGACGAGGCGCTGATCAAGCGCATCAAGCAGACGATCCGCACCGAACTCTCCCCGCGCCACGTCCCCGACGACATCATCGAGGTCCCCGGCGTCCCCCACACCCTCACGGGCAAGCGCATCGAGGTTCCCGTCAAGCGCCTCCTCCAGGGCACCCCGATGTCCAAGGCGGTCAACCCGGGCTCGGTCGACAACCTCGACCTGCTCGGCTTCTACGAGAAGCTGGCGCGCGACCGGGCGAAGTGAGTCATGCCGTAGGGGGTGGGAAGTTCCCGGGTGGTCCCGGGCAGTCCCACCCCCTGCGGGAGAGCGCCCTTAGCCTCCGTACGTCGCCTGCGCCTCGCCGAGCACCTCTGCGAAGTCCGAGGCCAACCGCCCCGCCTCCGCCACCCCCAGCGTCGCCGTCGTGATCCGCACCGCCGTCGGCGTCGCGATACGGAACCGCGCCCCGGCCGCGACCCACCACCCCCGCGTCCGCAAGCCGTTGACCACGGCCGACTCGTCCCGCACCGGCACCCACACGTTCAGCCCGCTCGACCCGACCGCCGCGATCCGGTGGTCCGCCAGCGCGTCGATCAGCGCCGCGCGCCGCGACGTGTACGCCGCCTCGCCGGCCGCCACCAGCCGCGCCACCGATCGGTCCGTGAGCAGCCCGGCCACGGTCTCCTGCAGGACGTGACTGACCCAGCCGGACGTCATCAGCATCCGCCCGTCGTGCCGCGCCAGCGTCGACGCGTCACAGGCGAGCCCGGCCCACCTGAGGTCGATCCCCAGGTGCTTGGACGCGGTCCGCACCTGCGCCCACCGCTCCGGACCGGCCGCGGCCAGCGTGAAGGCCGGCGCCCCCGCGATGTCGGCGTTGTGGTCGTCCTCGACGACGAGGACCGTCGGGAACTCCCTGAGTACCGCCACCAGTTCGTCCCGCCGCGCCTCGGTGAAGTACGCACCCGTCGGGCACTGCCCCCGTGGGCTGCACACCACGGCCCGGGCCCCGGCGCGCAGCGCGGTCCGCAGGGCGTCGGGCACCAGGCCCTCGCCGTCCACGGCGACCGGCACCATCCGCAGCCCCAAGGCCGGTACCAGGTCCAGCAGATGGTGGAACCCGGGATCTTCGACCGCCACCGCGTCCCCCGGCCGCAGCTCCGTGGAGAGCAGGCGGGCGATGCAGTCCAGCGCACCGTGCGCGAACGTCACATGGTCCGTCGGCACCCCGTCCCGCTCGAACCAGGCTCGGGTGAGCTCCTCCAGGGCCGACAACCGTGGCGCCGCACGGTGGGATCCGTACACCGGTGGCACCACGGCGGGCGGCCGCAGTTCCGGCATGAACGCGGGGTCGGGATGGCCGCCCGCCAGATCCACCAGACCGGCGGGGACCCGTGGCGGCCGCCGCGATGCCACCGACGGCACCTCCGCGACCACGGTCCCGCCCCGCCCGCGCGTCATCACGACGCCCCGCTGCCGCAGTTCCTTGTAGGCGGTGGCGACTGTGCCCGGGCTGACACCGAGCTCGTCCGCGAGCCGGCGCACCGGAGGCAGCGCGTCCCCCGGCCCGAGCCCGCCCTCGGCCACGGCCTGTTCAACGGACGCGGCAATCCCCTTGGCCGTCGTCCCGACAATCGAATATTGTGTTGCCACGTACTGAACTATGTATCAATACAAAGCTCAGGTCAAGGGGGATACCGAGTGAACCGCCGAACTCCGTGGCACAGCACCGTCCTCAACCGCATTCCCGGCGGCCGCGACGGCCGCCGGATGCTCGTCGTCAGCATCATCGACAAGACCGGCACCGGCCTGTGGGCCGGCTGCACCGTCCTCTACCTCACCTATGTCTCGGGCCTCGGCCTCGGCCAGGTCGGCCTCCTCATGACGATCTCCGGCGGCGTCGGCATCGCCGGCGCCCCGCTCGCCGGACGCCTCGCCGACCGCTTCCCCCTCGTCCGCGTCATCGTCGGCGCCCAACTCATGCGCGCCGCCGCCCTCCTCGCCCTCCTGAGCACCGACAACTTCCTTCTGCTCACGCTCTACTCCGCCCTCGGCGCCCTCCCCGACCGCGCCGGCAGCGTCCTCATCAAGCTGTACGCGGCCCGCCTCGCCGGACCCGATCGCGTCCGCTACCAGGCCATCCAGCGCACCACCGTCAACATCGGCTGGTCCATCGGCGGCCTCGGCGCCGCCGCCGCGCTCGCCACCGGCAGCACCCACGCCTACGCCCTGCTCCTCGTCGGCAACGTCCTCTCCTACCTCGTCATCGCCGTCCTCACCCTGCGCTGCGCCGAACCCCCGGCCCCGTCCCGCATCGCCGCCGCTTCCGAGACGGCAGGCGACCGAACGGCCGCCACACCCATCACCCCGTGGCGCGACCGCACCTTCCTCGCCTACACGGCCACCGACGCCGCCCTCTTCCTCGACGACACGATCCTCCAGGTCGCCATCCCTCTCTGGATCGTCCACGCCACCGCGGCACCCGTCGGCCTCGCCCCGCTGCTGCTGGTCCTCAACACCGTCCTGGTCGTCATCTTCCAAGTCCCGCTCGCCCGCTTCGGCGCCACCGCCGAAGCCGCCCGACGGCTCCTCGTCCCGCTCGCCGCCCTCTTCGTCGTCGGCACCCTCGCCCTCGCCGCCTCCGCGGCCGGCGGACGAGCCCTCGCCATCACGGCCCTCGTCGTCGCCGTCATCGCCCTCACCTTCGCCGAGATCGTCCACGCGACCTCCTCCTGGGAACTCTCCGTCGCCCTGGCCCCCGCCGAAGCACAGGGCGCCTACCTCGGCGCCCACGGACTCGCCCAATCCACCCAGCGATTCGCCGGCCCGCTCCTCGTCACCGGTGTCATGACCGCCGGCGCGCTCGCCTGGCCCCTCCTCGGGCTCGGCCTCGTCGCCGCTGGCGCGGCGCAGCACCGTCTGATCCGCGACCGGATCGGCAAGCCGTCACTGTCAGTGGCGCCGGTTACGGTGAGTGAGCACTGATCGACAGCGCTCAGGGGGAGACATGACACGACCCGGCACCACCACATCCCTGCGCCGCGCCCTGCGCCGCGAAGTCCCCAGCACCGTCGGCCTCCTCGCCGACGAGGACGACTTCACCGCCATGCGCCGGTACGACACCTTCGCCTTCGACGACCACCCGGCCTACCTCCGCCAGATCGAGGGCCTGCTCAAGGCCCTCGCCGGCCAGGGCGGGCACACCACCGTCGCCCTCTTCGACCCCGAGGAGTACGCGCAGTACTGCGACGACACCGGTCTCGACCCCGACCGCCCCGCCAGCCGCAGCCGCTTCACCGCCGAACTGGCCGCCACTGGAGCCCGCATCCCCTACACCGGCCAGCCCATGACCACTCTGGTCCCCACCCTCATCGACGCAGCCGTCCGACGTGCCACCTGGGAGTACGCCGCCATGCTCCTCACCGACACCGGCGACTGCGCCGACTGCGGACAGGACATCGGCCGCGCCGCCTTCGACCGGGCCTCCCACCTGCTCATGCGACTCCTCGAAGCCGCTGGACCCGGCACCCACCATCTCGTCTGCAGCGTCCCAGCCGCGGACGAACAACTTCTCGCGGTGCTCCATGCCACCCGCGACCACGACGGCCCCGCCCAGATCGACAGCGGCGCCGGAGCCGAATTCGCCACTGTCCTCGCCGCCGGCATCGCACACGACAGCCCCGGGGGAGTGGTCCTGCGCACCACGAGGCCCGGAGCACGCGACAGCCTCCACGGCTGGCGCCTCACCCAGGGCACCCTGCACCCCCTCACCGAAGCCGAGGTGTTCAGCGCCTACTGCACCGACGCCCACACCGGAGACCCGCTCCCGCCCGAACCCCACGTCGATTACCGCGCCGGCTTCCCCGTCACCCCCGAGGACGACGACTGGCCCACCCACCACTGACGCCGAAGGGGCTCCCCGCCACACCTGTGACGGGAAGCCCCTTCAACAACCACGACGTACCGGGATCACTCCCCGGACAGCACCGCCTGCGCGGCCACCCGGGCCTCCTCGGCCGTGTCCGCCGCGCGTGCCGCGGCCGCGGCACGCTCACACTGCGCCAGCGTGTACTTCGCGAGCGTCGCCCGCACATAGGGGATCGACGCGGCACCCATCGACAGAGAGGTGACACCCAGACCCGTCAGCACACAGGCCAGCAGCGGATCCGAAGCGGCCTCACCACAGACACCACAGCTCTTGCCCTCGGCCTTGGCCGCCTCGGCGGACAGCGCCACGAGGTCGAGCAGAGCCGGCTGCCACGGATCCTGCAGCCGCGACACGGCTCCGACCTGACGGTCGGCGGCGAAGGTGTACTGCGCCAGGTCGTTGGTGCCCAGCGACAGGAACTCCACCTCCTGCAGGATCGAACGCGCCCGCAGAGCGGCGGAGGGAATCTCCACCATCGCGCCGAACTTCGCCCGCAGCCCCGCCTCACGGCACGCATCGGCGAAGGCCTTCGCGTCCGTACGGTCGGCCACCATCGGCGCCATGACCTCGAGGTACACCGGCAGACCCTCGACGGCCTTCGCCAGCGCAGTCAGCTGCGTCCGCAGCACGTCCGGGTGGTCGAGCAGCGAACGCAGACCCCGCACACCCAGCGCCGGGTTCGGCTCGTCCGCCGGCGTCAGGAAGTCGAGCGGCTTGTCCGCACCGGCATCCAGCACCCGCACGACCACACGACCCTCGGGGAACGCCTCGAGCACCTTGCGGTACGCCTCGATCTGCTTCTCCTCCGACGGAGCCTTCTTGCTGTCGTCCAGGAAGAGGAACTCCGTACGGAACAGACCGACGCCCTCGGCCCCCGCCTCCACCGCGGCCGGAACATCAGCCGGACCACCGACATTGGCCAGCAGCGGCACCTTGTGCCCGTCGGAGGTCGCGCCCGGACCACTGGACGCGGCGAGCGCGGCCTTGCGCTCGGCGGCGGCCGCAGTCATCCGCTCCTTACGCTCCTCGGTCGGGTCCACGAAGATCTCGCCGGTGGAACCGTCCACCGCGATGACCGTGCCCTCGCCGATCTCACCGGCACCCGGCAGAGCCACCACGGCCGGCACACCCAGCGCCCGCGCGAGAATCGCGCTGTGGCTGGTCGGCCCACCCTCCTCGGTCACGAACCCGAGGACGAGCGTCGGGTCGAGCAGCGCCGTGTCCGCAGGAGCCAGGTCCCGCGCGATCAGCACGTACGGCTCGTCACTGTCGGGCACGCCCGGCATCGGAACGCCCAGCAGGCGCGCGACGATACGGTTCCGCACGTCGTCGAGGTCCGCGACACGTCCGGCCATGTACTCACCCGCGCCCGCGAGCAGCTCGCGGTAGTGGGAGAAGGCGTCGTAGATACCGCGCTCCGCCGTGCTGCCGACCGCGATCCGGCGGTCGACGTCGGCGATGAGCTCCGGGTCCTGGGCGATCATCGCCTGGGCTTCCAGCACATGCTGTGCCTCGCCCCCGGCCAGATTGCCACGCGCAATGAGGTCGGCAGCCACAGCTTCCACGGCCTGACGGGCGCGCCCCTGTTCGCGCTCCGCCTCCTCGGCGGGAATCTGCTTGGCCGGCGGCTCCAGAACCGCCGTACCCATGTGCCGGACCTCGCCGATCGCCACTCCGTGGCTGACGCCGACGCCTCGCAGCGTTGTCTCCATCTCACCCGTCTCCGATAGAGCGGCGGCATCGTGCCGCCGCGATGAATGTCGAACTCGTGGTCGTCACGAGGACGACGGCCTCAGTTCCAGCTGAAGAGCTGGTCGTCGGCCTTCACGTCGCCGCTGTCGACGACATCGGAGAGAGAGTCGGCGGTGGCCTCCAGGGCCACCACGGGGCAGATGGGGGACTTGCCCGCGGCCTCGACCTCGGCCGGGTTCCAACGGACGACGGCCTGTCCCCGCGTCACGGTGTCCCCCTTGTTCACGAGCAGCTCGAAGCCCTGCCCATTGAGCTGAACGGTGTCGATCCCGAGGTGGGTCAGAACACCGTGGCCCTCGCCGTCGACGACGACGAACGCGTGCGGGTGCAGAGACACAATGACGCCGTCGACCGGAGACACGGCCTCCGACGGCTCACGTACGGGGTCGATGGCGGTGCCGGGTCCGACCATCGCGCCGGAGAAGACGGGGTCGGGTACTGCGGCGAGACCGATGGCGCGTCCAGCAAGTGGCGACGTCACGGTTGTCATGGGAAGCCTCCCAGGGGCGGAGATTGTGTGGCGCCGTCACTACCTGTCCTGGACGGCGTACTGTTCAGCAGCGTATGTCATACGAAGTCCTAGTTCCGCACGAGACGTACCAGTTGGCGGACCTAGGGGCTAGCCGGAAACGATTTGCCTCTACTGACGGTGGGATGTACTGTCGTACTCCTGCTTGACCCCAACGCGACTTTGAGTCGTGGGTCGGCAGCACCTATCAAGCCAGATCCTAACCCCAGTGGTCTACACCTCTGCATGCCTGCGGAGGGGTGGTCAGGGGGAGCGGAAAAGCCTGGTAGTGTTTGACCTCGCCGCAAGGGAAAGCGCGAAAAGCGAATTCCTAAAACGGCAAGCCCGCTCCAGCGGGTGGCAGAAACGGAAATCGGATCTGCTAAGCTGGAAACACGAAAGACCGAAGGGAAAAGCCCGGAGGAAAGCCCGAGAGGGTGAGTACAAAGGAAGCGTCCGTTCCTTGAGAACTCAACAGCGTGCCAAAAATCAACGCCAGATTAGTTGATACCCCGTCCATCTTCGGATGGCGAGGTTCCTTTGAAAGTCCTGCCGGCCCTTGTGGCGGGTAGGCAACAACACAGCGAGGACGCTGTGAACGACTGGTCCTATTCCGACCGGTCGTTCCGCTCTCGTGGTGTGCACCCGATTACGGGTAAACATTCACGGAGAGTTTGATCCTGGCTCAGGACGAACGCTGGCGGCGTGCTTAACACATGCAAGTCGAACGATGAAGCCCTTCGGGGTGGATTAGTGGCGAACGGGTGAGTAACACGTGGGCAATCTGCCCTTCACTCTGGGACAAGCCCTGGAAACGGGGTCTAATACCGGATAACACCGGCTTCCGCATGGGAGCTGGTTGAAAGCTCCGGCGGTGAAGGATGAGCCCGCGGCCTATCAGCTTGTTGGTGGGGTAATGGCCCACCAAGGCGACGACGGGTAGCCGGCCTGAGAGGGCGACCGGCCACACTGGGACTGAGACACGGCCCAGACTCCTACGGGAGGCAGCAGTGGGGAATATTGCACAATGGGCGAAAGCCTGATGCAGCGACGCCGCGTGAGGGATGACGGCCTTCGGGTTGTAAACCTCTTTCAGCAGGGAAGAAGCGAAAGTGACGGTACCTGCAGAAGAAGCGCCGGCTAACTACGTGCCAGCAGCCGCGGTAATACGTAGGGCGCAAGCGTTGTCCGGAATTATTGGGCGTAAAGAGCTCGTAGGCGGCTTGTCACGTCGGGTGTGAAAGCCCGGGGCTTAACCCCGGGTCTGCATCCGATACGGGCAGGCTAGAGTGTGGTAGGGGAGATCGGAATTCCTGGTGTAGCGGTGAAATGCGCAGATATCAGGAGGAACACCGGTGGCGAAGGCGGATCTCTGGGCCATTACTGACGCTGAGGAGCGAAAGCGTGGGGAGCGAACAGGATTAGATACCCTGGTAGTCCACGCCGTAAACGTTGGGAACTAGGTGTTGGCGACATTCCACGTCGTCGGTGCCGCAGCTAACGCATTAAGTTCCCCGCCTGGGGAGTACGGCCGCAAGGCTAAAACTCAAAGGAATTGACGGGGGCCCGCACAAGCAGCGGAGCATGTGGCTTAATTCGACGCAACGCGAAGAACCTTACCAAGGCTTGACATATACCGGAAAGCATTAGAGATAGTGCCCCCCTTGTGGTCGGTATACAGGTGGTGCATGGCTGTCGTCAGCTCGTGTCGTGAGATGTTGGGTTAAGTCCCGCAACGAGCGCAACCCTTGTCCTGTGTTGCCAGCATGCCCTTCGGGGTGATGGGGACTCACAGGAGACCGCCGGGGTCAACTCGGAGGAAGGTGGGGACGACGTCAAGTCATCATGCCCCTTATGTCTTGGGCTGCACACGTGCTACAATGGCCGGTACAAAGAGCTGCGATGCCGCGAGGCGGAGCGAATCTCAAAAAGCCGGTCTCAGTTCGGATTGGGGTCTGCAACTCGACCCCATGAAGTCGGAGTTGCTAGTAATCGCAGATCAGCATTGCTGCGGTGAATACGTTCCCGGGCCTTGTACACACCGCCCGTCACGTCACGAAAGTCGGTAACACCCGAAGCCGGTGGCCCAACCCCTTGTGGGAGGGAGCTGTCGAAGGTGGGACTGGCGATTGGGACGAAGTCGTAACAAGGTAGCCGTACCGGAAGGTGCGGCTGGATCACCTCCTTTCTAAGGAGCACAGTACCGATTGCAGGCAAACGTTCTGCACGGTCAGCTCATGGGTGGAACGTTGATTAGTTGGCGTGAGTGAACTCGATGGTTCTTCCAGTACTGCTTCGGCGTGGAAAGAGGGACACGGAGGGTGGCTCACGCTTGGCACGTTGTTGGGTATCTGAGGGTACGGCCGTAAGGTTTGTATCTTCGCGATGCCGGCCCCAGTGAACTCGCCTGTTTGTGGCGGGGTGATGGGTGGCTGGTCGTTGCTTGAGAACTACACAGTGGACGCGAGCATCTGTGGCCAAGTTTTTAAGGGCGCACGGTGGATGCCTTGGCACCAGGAACCGATGAAGGACGTGGGAGGCCACGATAGTCCCCGGGGAGCCGTCAACCAGGCTTTGATCCGGGGGTTTCCGAATGGGGAAACCCGGCAGTCGTCATGGGCTGTCACCCATGCCTGAACACATAGGGCATGTGGAGGGAACGAGGGGAAGTGAAACATCTCAGTACCCTCAGGAAGAGAAAACAACCGTGATTCCGGGAGTAGTGGCGAGCGAAACCGGATGAGGCCAAACCGTATGCGTGTGATACCCGGCAGGGGTTGCGCATACGGGGTTGTGGGATCTCTTTTTCACAGTCTGCCGGCTGTGAGACGAGTCAGAAACCGTTGATGTAGGCGAAGGACATGCGAAAGGTCCGGCGTAGAGGGTAAGACCCCCGTAGCTGAAACATTGACGGCTCGTTTAAGAGACACCCAAGTAGCACGGGGCCCGAGAAATCCCGTGTGAATCTGGCGGGACCACCCGCTAAGCCTAAATATTCCCTGGTGACCGATAGCGGATAGTACCGTGAGGGAATGGTGAAAAGTACCGCGGGAGCGGAGTGAAATAGTACCTGAAACCGTGTGCCTACAAGCCGTGGGAGCGTCGCTCATTGGGTTTACCCAATGGGTCGTGACTGCGTGCCTTTTGAAGAATGAGCCTGCGAGTTTGCGGTGTGTTGCGAGGTTAACCCGTGTGGGGAAGCCGTAGCGAAAGCGAGTCCGAATAGGGCGATTCAGTAGCACGCTCAAGACCCGAAGCGGAGTGATCTAGCCATGGGCAGGTTGAAGCGGAGGTAAGACTTCGTGGAGGACCGAACCCACCAGGGTTGAAAACCTGGGGGATGACCTGTGGTTAGGGGTGAAAGGCCAATCAAACTCCGTGATAGCTGGTTCTCCCCGAAATGCATTTAGGTGCAGCGTCGTGTGTTTCTTGCCGGAGGTAGAGCACTGGATAGGCGATGGGCCCTACCGGGTTACTGACCTTAGCCAAACTCCGAATGCCGGTAAGTGAGAGCACGGCAGTGAGACTGTGGGGGATAAGCTCCATGGTCGAGAGGGAAACAGCCCAGAGCATCGACTAAGGCCCCTAAGCGTACGCTAAGTGGGAAAGGATGTGGAGTCGCAGAGACAACCAGGAGGTTGGCTTAGAAGCAGCCACCCTTGAAAGAGTGCGTAATAGCTCACTGGTCAAGTGATTCCGCGCCGACAATGTAGCGGGGCTCAAGCGTACCGCCGAAGTCGTGTCATTGCAGCAATAAGCCCCAACGGGTGCTGTGATGGGTAGGGGAGCGTCGTGTGCCGGGTGAAGCAGCCGCGGAAGCGAGTTGTGGACGGTTCACGAGTGAGAATGCAGGCATGAGTAGCGATACACACGTGAGAAACGTGTGCGCCGATTGACTAAGGGTTCCTGGGTCAAGCTGATCTGCCCAGGGTAAGTCGGGACCTAAGGCGAGGCCGACAGGCGTAGTCGATGGACAACCGGTTGATATTCCGGTACCCGCTTTGAAACGCCCAATATCGAGCCCATTAATGCTAAGCCCGTGAAGCCGTTCCGGACCCTTCGGGGAAAGGAAAGTGGTGGAGCCGGCGAACCAAGGTGGTAGTAGGTAAGCGATGGGGTGACGCAGGAAGGTAGTCCAGCCCGGGCGGTGGTTGTCCCGGGGTAAGGGTGTAGGCCGTGTGGTAGGCAAATCCGTCACACATTAAGGCTGAGACCTGATGCCGAGCCGATTGTGGTGAAGTGGATGATCCTATGCTGTCGAGAAAAGCCTCTAGCGAGTTTCATGGCGGCCCGTACCCTAAACCGACTCAGGTGGTCAGGTAGAGAATACCGAGGCGTTCGGGTGAACTATGGTTAAGGAACTCGGCAAAATGCCCCCGTAACTTCGGGAGAAGGGGGGCCATCACTGGTGATCGGATTTACTCCGTGAGCTGGGGGTGGCCGCAGAGACCAGCGAGAAGCGACTGTTTACTAAAAACACAGGTCCGTGCGAAGCCGTAAGGCGATGTATACGGACTGACGCCTGCCCGGTGCTGGAACGTTAAGGGGACCGGTTAGTGACCTTTCGGGGTTGCGAAGCTGAGAACTTAAGCGCCAGTAAACGGCGGTGGTAACTATAACCATCCTAAGGTAGCGAAATTCCTTGTCGGGTAAGTTCCGACCTGCACGAATGGCGTAACGACTTCTCGACTGTCTCAACCATAGGCCCGGTGAAATTGCACTACGAGTAAAGATGCTCGTTTCGCGCAGCAGGACGGAAAGACCCCGGGACCTTTACTACAGTTTGATATTGGTGTTCGGTTCGGCTTGTGTAGGATAGGTGGGAGACTTTGAAGCCGTGACGCCAGTCATGGTGGAGTCGCCGTTGAAATACCACTCTGGTCGTGCTGGATGTCTAACCTCGGTCCGTGATCCGGATCAGGGACAGTGTCTGATGGGTAGTTTAACTGGGGCGGTTGCCTCCCAAAGGGTAACGGAGGCGCCCAAAGGTTCCCTCAGCCTGGTTGGCAATCAGGTGTTGAGTGTAAGTGCACAAGGGAGCTTGACTGTGAGACCGACGGGTCGAGCAGGGACGAAAGTCGGGACTAGTGATCCGGCGGTGGCTTGTGGAAGCGCCGTCGCTCAACGGATAAAAGGTACCCCGGGGATAACAGGCTGATCTTCCCCAAGAGTCCATATCGACGGGATGGTTTGGCACCTCGATGTCGGCTCGTCGCATCCTGGGGCTGGAGTCGGTCCCAAGGGTTGGGCTGTTCGCCCATTAAAGCGGTACGCGAGCTGGGTTTAGAACGTCGTGAGACAGTTCGGTCCCTATCCGCTGCGCGCGTAGGAATATTGAGAAGGGCTGTCCCTAGTACGAGAGGACCGGGACGGACGAACCTCTGGTGTGCCAGTTGTCCTGCCAAGGGCATGGCTGGTTGGCTACGTTCGGGAGGGATAACCGCTGAAAGCATCTAAGCGGGAAGCCTGCTTCGAGATGAGTATTCCCACCTCCTTGAGAGGGTAAGGCTCCCAGTAGACGACTGGGTTGATAGGCCGGATGTGGAAGCCCAGTAATGGGTGGAGCTGACCGGTACTAATAGGCCGAGGGCTTGTCCTCAGTTGCTCGCGTCCACTGTGTTAGTTCTGAAGTAACGAACACGCCCCCCACTTGGTCGGGGCGCGGCGGTTCAACTTCATAGTGTTTCGGTGGTCATAGCGTTAGGGAAACGCCCGGTTACATTCCGAACCCGGAAGCTAAGCCTTTCAGCGCCGATGGTACTGCAGGGGGGACCCTGTGGGAGAGTAGGACGCCGCCGAACAATC
>NZ_JBHJTL010000054.1:0-28310 GCF_042264065.1 Streptomyces sp. NPDC056222
AAGGGTGGGCGAAGCCCATCGCGCAGCGACGCGACCGCAGGGAGCGCCCTTGACGCACCGCCTCCGGTCGCCACACTCGGAACGAGGGCGGCCGAGCCAGAAGCCCACAAGAACCGCTCACACCAAGCCCCTCAGAAACCCGAAGCCCACAAGCCCCCTCGCGATCACGGTCGTCGTCCCGTGCGAATCCGAACGGGGCCGTGTGTTTCTTCCCGGACCGGGCGCCCGTCGTGGTGAGAAGAAGGAGCACCCATGAGTGGAGAGGCAAGCCGTCCCTACAGTCCTCTTGCCTCCACGTCTCCATGCCTCCACGCCTCCGCTTCCCAGCGCGGACCGGCACGCGACGCAAGTTCCTTCATCTCGACGAACCGACAAGCGCGTTGTCAAGATCCGTTTCCGCCGACGGCGCCCGGAGGGAGGAGCGGTTTGCGCTCCACCGGGGACGACAGGACGATAGAGGTCGTCGTCCGGCCGAGCGCCGAGGTCTGCTCCAGGATCTCTTCAAGATGGATGGTGTCGGTGACGGCGACCTTGAGGATCCAGCAGTCCTCGCCCACCACATGGTGGACCTCGCGGATCTCGGGCCGGGCGGTGAGCTCCAGGGTCCGCGGGTGCTTGAGCGTGTAACCGCCGTGCGGATTGACGCGGATGAAGGCCTGGATGCCGTAGCCGAGCCGGGACGGCGAGACGTGGGCTCCGTATCCGGTGATCGCCCCGCAGGCCTCCAGCCGGCGCACCCGCTCGGTGACGGCCGCGGGGCTCAGTCGGACGCGCCGGCCGAGCTCGCTGAGTTTGATGCGGCCGTCGGTCTGGACGAGGTCCAGGATCTGCCGGTCGATGGGGTCGAAGGCGCCTCCCGAGGTTTCGTCGGCGGCGGGGCGCAGATGCCGTGGTTCCTTCGGTGCGGCGGCCGGCACTCCCATGTTTCCCCCTTCAGACAGCGAGCGCACAACGTAACACTTGTCGCATGAACATTCTGATCATCGGCGGGAACCGCTATTTCGGAAAGCGACTGACGGCTCGTCTCCTGGAATCCGGACACGCCGTGACGATTCTCAACCGCGGTTCATCCCTCGTTCCGAACGCCACCCCCTACACCGCTCCGAATGACACTCCGGACAGAGTGGACCACCTGCTCGCCGACCGTAACGACGAAGCGGCTCTGGAAGCGGCGCTCGGCGACCGGACTTTCGATGTCGTCGTCGACCAGGTCTGCTACACCCCGCGCCAGGCCGCCATTGCCCGGCGGGTGTTCGGGCCGCGCACGGGGCGCTATGTGATGACGTCGACGGTGGAGGTGTACGAGTACGAGGACTCGGCCGCGCCCGTACGGGAGGAGGCGGTCGATCCGCGCACGGTCACTGTCGATCTCGACCTTCCCTGGGACGACGGGGAGTTCCTCGACGCGCACTACGGTGAGGGAAAGCGGCAGGCGGAGGCCGTGTTCGCGGCCGAGCCGCCGTTCCCGTACACGGCGGTGCGGGTCGCCCATGTGCTGGGCGGCGCGGACGACTTCACCGGGCGGGTCGAGCATTACGCGCGGCGCATCCGGGCGGGTGAGCCGATCTCCGTTCCCGCGGTGAACCACCCGGCCACGTATGTATACGTCGAGGAGATCGCGGAATTTCTGGCCTGGGCGGTGGAGGCCGAATTCACCGGACCGGTCAACGCCCATTCCCATGGCCCGCTCACCACCGCCGACATATGCGCCGAGATCGAGAGGCAGCTGGGCGGAGAGACCGTTCTCCATGAGGTGGAGGTCGGCGAGGTGTCACCGTTCTCCTTCGTCCGCTCGTACGGAATGGACAACTCGCGCGCGACGGCTCTCGGTTTCTCCTTCTCGAATTCCGCGCAGTGGCTGCCGCGGGCCCTCTCCGAGACACTGGGGGCGCGCTGATGCGGTACCGGATGCTCGGGGACGTACGGGTCGGCGCGATCGGTCTCGGTGCCATGCCGCTGTCGATCGAGGGCCGTCCCGACGAGGCCCGCGCGCTCGCCACCATCCACGCGGCGCTCGACGCGGGTGTGACGCTGCTCGACACGGCGGATTCGTACCACCCGCCGGGCGGCGAGCCGGGCGAGGGCGAGCTGCTGGTGGCGCGGGCCCTGGCCGCGTACGGGGGTCGCGGCCGGGGCGGGGCCGGTACTGACGACGTACTCGTCGCCACGAAGGGCGGGCGGGGGCGGACGGCCGACGGTGGCTGGACGGTCGACGGAAGGCCCGCCCACCTGCGGCGGGCGGCCGAGGCGTCCGCGCGCCGGCTCGGGGTCGAGGCGATCGGGCTGTACCAGCTGCACAAGCCGGACCCGGCCGTGCCGTACGCCGAATCGCTCGGCGCGATACGGGAGTTGGTGGACGCGGGCACGATCCGGCTGGCCGGGATCTCCAATGTGGACGTGGCGCAGATCCGGCTCGCGCGGGAGATCCTGGGCGACCGGCTGGTGTCCGTACAGAACCGGTACTCCCCCGCGGTGCGGACCGACGAGGCGGAGCTGCGGCTCTGCGCGGAGCTCGGTCTGGCCTTCATGCCGTGGAGTCCGCTGGGCGGGATCTCGCGGAGCTCGCTGGACGGGGCGTCGGCACTGGAGGCGGACCCCGAGTTCGGGGGGTTCCACCGGGTGGCGCGGGCGCGCGGGGTGAGTCCGCAGCGGGTGGCGCTCGCCTGGCTGCTCGCACGGTCGGAGACGGTGCTCCCGATCCCGGGGGCGAGCCGTCCGGAGACCGTACGGGACTCGGCGGCTGCCGCCGAACTCGTGCTCAGTACAGGCGAGTTGGCCGAGCTGGATGTTCAGTAACCGAAGACACCGGACCCATTGACGGGGCCGGTGTCTCCAACTACAAAAGCCTCCTGAGAGCGCTCTCAGGCGCTCATCCCCCACCGGAGGTGTTCTCCTTGAGCCGCGTCCGACGCACCCCTCTGCTCGCCTCACTCCTCGCCGCCGCCCTCGCCACGGGCGCCCTGCTCGGCCTGGGCGGCACCGGCACCGCCAGCGGCGCCGTACCGCCGCCCGCGCCCGGCTGGTCGCTCCAGTGGAGCGACGACTTCAACGGCCCCGACCGTGCCCTGCCGAACTCCGCCGACTGGCAGATCGACACCGGTCACGGCTACCCGGGCGGGCCGGCCAACTGGGGCACCGGAGAGATCCAGAACTACACCTCGAGCCCCGACAACCTGCGCCTCGACGGCACCGGCAACCTGCGGATCACCCCGCTGAAGGACGGCGCGGGCAACTGGACCTCGGCCCGCATCGAGACCAAGCGCGCCGACTTCAAGGCCCCCGCGGGCGGAACCCTGCGCATCGAGGGCCGGGTCCAGATGCCGAACGTGACCGGTGACGCGGCCCTCGGCTACTGGCCCGCCTTCTGGGCGCTCGGCGCGCCCTACCGGGGCAACTACTGGAACTGGCCGGCCATCGGCGAGTTCGACATCATGGAGAACGTCAACGGCCTCAACTCGGTCTGGGGCGTGCTGCACTGCGGGGTGAACCCGGGCGGCCCCTGCGGGGAGACCACCGGCATCGGCGCCAGCCACACCTGCCCCGGCGCGAGCTGCCAGTCGGCCTTCCACACGTACCGCTTCGAGTGGGACCGCTCGACCTCCCCCAACGAGCTGCGCTGGTACGTGGACGACCAGCTCTTCCACAGCGTGAACGAGACCCGGGTCGGCGCTCAGGCGTGGGCCGACATGACCAGCCACGCGGGCTACTTCATCCTGCTCAACGTGGCGATGGGCGGGGCCTTCCCGGACGCGCTGGCCGGGAAGACGCCGACGGCGGCGACGGTGTCCGGGCGGCCGATGCTCGTCGACTACGTGGCGGTGTGGACGAAGGGCGGCGGCACGACCCCGCCGACCACTCCACCGACCACTCCGCCGACGACTCCCCCGCCCTCGGGCTCCTCGCAGCTGTATCTGCGGACCGGCTCGGCCGCGGGCGACGCCGAGTCGGCCGCCTCCGCCGTCACCCTGGCTTCGGCGGGCGGCGCCAACCATGACGGCAGCCCGGCCAACGCGCAGGTCTTCACGTCGGGCCCGATCACGCGGACGTACAACGGCGGCTCGACGCAGTTCGACCTGTCCGTGGACGCCGGTTCCGTCGTCGCCAACGGACAGCAGGTACGGGTGAGTTACGACCGTACGGGCGACGGGAGCTGGGAGCGCGTGGAGACGTACCAGTACTTCGCGACCGATCCCGTACCGGGCTACGAGCACTACACGCAGGCGAGGGGACTGCGGTCGGCCACGGGCAGCCACGGGGACCTGGCGAACGGGCGGGTCCGGATCGAGGTGTGGAACGCGATCGGGAACGGGCCGAGCACGGTCGGCGTCGGGAACCAGTCGGTGGTCAGGATTCCGTTCTCGTGACCCCTACGGCCTGAGACGCGAACGGGCGGGACCACCCCGCCCGTGACGCACGAAGCAGCACGACCCCGGCCGCGCGTGCGGCCGGGGTCGTCCCTTTCCCCGAGGCCCGGATCCGGCTCAAGGCCCGGGACTCGGGAAGCTTCAGACGCCCGCGCGGGCCTTCTCCACTCCCTCCCCGGGGCCGTCGGCCCGCTGGTCGGGCATGGAGGTAGCCGGGGCGTGGTCGTCGACCAGGGTCTTCTCGTCGAACGGGACCCGGCCGGCCAGGACCTCGGAGACCCGGGCCTTGTCGATCTCCTTGGTCCAGGTGCCGACGAGGACGGTCGCGACCGCGTTGCCGGCGAAGTTCGTCAGCGCGCGGGCCTCGCTCATGAAGCGGTCGATGCCGACGATCAGACCGACGCCGTCGACCAGCTCGGGCCGGTGCGACTGGAGGCCGCCGGCGAGGGTCGCGAGACCGGCGCCGGTGACGCCCGCCGCACCCTTCGAGGCGATGATCATGAAGACCAGCAGGCTGATCTGCTCGGCGAGCGAGAGCGGGTTGCCCATCGCCTCGGCGACGAAGAGCGAGGCCATGGTCAGGTAGATCGCCGTGCCGTCCAGGTTGAAGGAGTAGCCGGTCGGCACGGTGATGCCGACGACGGGCTTGCTGACACCCAGGTGCTCCATCTTGGCGATGAGCCGCGGCAGCGCCGACTCGGAGGACGAGGTGGAGAGGATCAGCAGGAACTCGCGGCCGAGGTACTTCAGCAGCGCGAGGATGTTGACCCCGGCGACCACCCGCAGCAGCGCGCCGAGCACCACGAAGACGAAGAGCGCGCAGGTCACGTAGAAGCCGATCATGATGACCGCGAGCGACTTCAGCGCGTCGATGCCGGTCGCGCCGACGACCGCCGCGATGGCGCCGAAGGCGCCGATCGGGGCCGCCCACATGATCATGGCGAGGATGCGGAAGACCAGCCGCTGGATGTGCCCGATGCCGCGCAGGACCGGCTCACCGGTCTTGCCCATCGCCTGGAGCGCGAAGCCCGCGAGGAGGGCGACGAGGAGGGTCTGGAGGACCTCGCCCTCGGTGAAGGCGGAGACCAGGGTCTTGGGGATGATCCCGAGGAGGAAGTCCACGGTGGACTCGCTCGCCCCGTCGGCCTGCTTGGCGCCGGCCTCGGCGACCTCCTTGGTGAGGTGGAGGCTGGAGCCGGGGTCCAGGATGTTGCCCACGAGAAGGCCGATGGCGAGGGCCACGGTGGACATCACGAGGAAGTACCCGAGCGCGAGCCCGCCGACGGCACCGACCTTCGCGGCCTTCCGGACCGAGCCGACGCCGAGGACGATCGTGCAGAAGATGATCGGCGAGATCATCATCTTGATCAGGTTGACGAAGCCGGTGCCCAGAGGCTTGAGCTCAACGGCGACGCCCGGCGCCACGAACCCGACCGTGATGCCGAGTACGACGGCGGCGATGACTGCGAGATACAGGTAGTGGGTACGGTCCCGTTGTGCGGCCACGGGGTCCTCCTCGTGCTGATGGGTGTCCACGTCCCGGTGGATCCCAGCGAATATCCATCAGCCTGTGACCCGGGTCACCCTTACGTTCGTTTCGTTCACGACCGAACCAAGAGCGTTCCTGACCGAACCGTCCGGCGGAGAACGATTCGGGAACGGGATTCCCCGCCGCAAATCCGGCCAGGCACACTTACCGGCATGCGCATACCGTTCCCCCGACCCCGCAGCCTCGCCGGCCAGCTCTTCGCGATGCAGGTCGTGCTCGTGGCCGCGATCGTGGCCGGGTGCGCCGTCTTCGCGTACATCACGGACCGCGCCCAGGCCGAGGAGACCGCGACCCGCCAGGTCACCGCGCTCGCGACGGCCGTCGCGGAGTCCCCCTCGGTGGTGGAGGCGGCCCGCTCCACGGACCCGAGCGCGCGGCTCCAGCCGTACGCGGAGTCGCTGCGGCGACACTCCGGGGTCGCCTTCGTGGTGATCATGGCCCCGGACGGCACGCGCTGGACGCATCCGGAGCCGGACCAGATCGGCCGCACGTACCTCGGCCACATCGAGCCGGCCCTCGAGGGAACGACCTTCTCCGAGACGCACATGGGCACGCTCGGCCGCTCGGTCCGCGCGGTCGCACCGGTCCTCGACGACGGCCGGGTCGTCGGCCTGGTCAGCTCGGGCATCACGATCGAGAAGATCAGCGAGCAGGTACGGGAGCAGGTGACGGCCCTGCTCGGAATGGCGGGGGCGGCGCTGGCGCTCGGCGGTATCGGCACGTACGTCATCAACGCCCGGCTGCGGCGGCACACGCACGGCATGAACGCGGCCGAACTGAGCCGGATGCACGACTACCACGAGGCCGCGCTGCACGCGGTGTCCGAGGGGCTCGTGATGCTGGACGGGCAGCGACGGATCGCGCTCATCAACGACGGGGCGCGGGAGCTGCTCGGTCTCGACGCCGATGTGGTGGGCAGGTCGGCGGCGGATCTGGGGCTGCCGGTATCGCTCACGAGTGCGTTGCTCGCCTCGGAGCCGCGGGTGGACGAGCTGCATCTGACGGCCGAGCGGGTGCTCGTGGTCAACACCCGCCCGGTGGTGGGCGGGGAGCGCCGGGGTACGGTCGTCACGCTTCGGGACCGTACGGAACTCCAAGCACTGTCGGGCGAGTTGACCTCCGAGCGAGGGTTCACGCAGGCGCTCCGCTCGCAGGCCCACGAGGCGGCGAACCGCCTGCACACGGTCGTCTCGCTGATCGAACTGGGACGGGTGGACGAGGCCGTCGGCTTCGCGACGGCCGAACTGGAGCTGGCGCAGGCGCTCACCGACCGGGTGGTCGACGCGGTCGGCGAGCCGGTCCTGGCCGCGCTGCTGCTCGGCAAGGCGGCGCAGGCCAACGAGTCGGGGGTGGAGCTGGTCCTGACCGAGGACAGCCGCATCGACGACGGGCTGCTGCCACCGGCTGTTCCGTCCCGGGACCTGGTCACGATCCTCGGCAACCTGATCGACAACGCGGTCGAGGCGGCGAGCGGTACGCCGCAGGGGCGGGTCACGGTCACGGCCCGCACCCACGACGGGGAGCTCCTGCTCCGGGTCTCCGACACCGGCCCGGGGATCGAGGCGGGCACCCCGGACGCGGTCTTCGACCGCGGTTGGTCCACCCGCGGCCCCGGCCGAGGCCTCGGCCTCGCCCTGGTCCGCCAGGCGACGACGCGGGCCGCGGGCACGGTGGTCCTGACCCGGGCCCCGGAGGGCGGCGCGGAATTCACCGTACGACTGCCACTGACGGACGAGGCGGGGGCGCCCCCGGGGCCGGTGCAGGTGCCGGTGCCGGTGCAGGCAGGACAGGCGACCTCGAAGCCGGCACAGGCAGGACAGGCGACCCCCGAGCCGACGGAGCCGACCCCGAAGCCCGCACAGACGGGGGCGACTCCGACCCCCGTACCCCCAGGCCTCGCACCAGACGCGAGCCCCGCCGACCGGCCCGGCACGCCCGGACCCCCGCCGGCGGCGGAGGCCGCGCCCGGATCCCCCAGTGCGGAGGTGCCCGCATGAGTCAGGACATCCGCGTGCTGGTCGTCGAGGACGACCCCGTCGCCGCCGACGCGCACGCGCTCTACGCCGGGCGGGTGCCCGGGTTCGTCGTCGTCGGCGTCGCGCACTCGCGGGCCGCCGCCGTCCGCGTCCTCGACCGCCTGCCGGTCGATCTGATCCTGCTCGACCTGTACCTGCCCGACGGCCACGGGCTGCAGCTGCTGCGCTCGCTGCGCGCCGGCGGGCACTCCGCCGACGTCATCGCCGTCACCTCCGCCCGCGATCTCGCGATCGTGCGCGAAGGGGTGTCGCTCGGCGTCGTCCAGTACGTCCTGAAGCCGTTCACCTTCGCGACCCTGCGGGACCGGCTCACCCGGTACGCCGAGTTCCGCGCCACCGCCGGGGAGGCGTCCGGGCAGGACGAGGTGGACCGTGCCCTGGCGACCCTGCGCACCCCGCAGCCCGCCTCGCTGCCCAAGGGGCTGAGCGCCCCCACCCTGGAGGCCGTCACCCGTACCCTCCGGGACACGCCGGACGGGCTGACCGCCGCCGAGGCCGGGGCGGCCGTGGGGATCTCCCGGATCACCGCGCGCCGCTATCTGGAGCATCTGGTCACGGACGGGCGGGCCGCGCGGGCCCCGCAGTACGGGCAGATCGGCCGTCCGGAGCTCCAGTACCGGTGGATCACGACGATCGGCCGCTGAGTCGGGTCTCCTCGATGGCCCTCACCTCAGTCCGGGCACGTTCCCCGCGGCAGCCACGTGGGAAGACCCTGGCGTTCGTCCTCGGAGATGTCACGGCCGAGGACCTCGCACAGCCGGTCCTTCCAGAGCTCGGGGTCCAGGCGGAGGACGTCGACCTGGGTGTCCTCGGTGAGCCGTAGCAGGGTCCTGCCGTCCCGCGAGGCCGCGAGGAACTCCTGGTTCTCCTCGAAGTCGTAGGACTCTCCGCCGCCGGGCTCGGCCGCGTCCTGGACGCGTACGGAGTCCTCGTTGGCCAGGAAGAACCGCGAGCCACCCGGCAGGAACCCCATTCGGTAGTTCCCGTACGGCTGGAGCGGCCCGAGGGGGCCGAGCACCCGCTCCATGGGCCGCCCGGGCCGTACCGACCACAGCTCCACCATGTCGCGCGTGTTCTTCACGACCGCGTAGCGGCCGCTGGCGTCGAGCACGGCGTGAACGATCTCCGGAGGGAATCGGAGCTGAAGTTCCTTGTCCTCCTGGCCTGTTCGCAGGTCCACGGCATGGATGACCGAAGACCCCTCGATCATGATCTGCGCGTGGTCGGGCTTCGGATAGCGGTCCACCGTGAACCGCGGCGGGCGCTTGTCGGTGAGTCCCAGCGTCCCGACGTCGATCGGCTCGGACTGCCGCCTGCCGGTTCGGGCGTCCCAGTGCTCGAGGCGGGTTCCGCTGACGGTCAGCAGCCGTCCGTCGTCGAGGAAGGTGAGTTCCACGTCGTCCGTCGCCTTCCCGGCCGTGTCGACCGGGGGCCGGGCGGTGGTGATGTCCGTGACCTGGCGCAGGGACGGGATCTCCCACACCCGGATGGTGTTCGGGCCCACGAGGTCGGCCGCGAGCGTCTGGGAGGGATTGACCTTGACCTCCGGGGGACCCTGGCGGAAGTCCGCCGATGTGTCCCGCGCCGGCCGCTTCACCTGCTGGAGCGGGGTCGTCTCGCCACGGTCTCCCATCCGGACGACGGCCAGGGAGTCACCGTCGGCGCCCGCCCGTACGAGCGCCGTGCGTCCGTCGCCGAGCAGCACCGGAGGGCTGTCGGCCTCGAAGGTGTCCATACTCAGCGGACGTCCGGTCACGGCGGTCTCGTCCCATGTGACCAGGACCGGATCCTCGGTTTCGCCGACGAGGGACAGGTCTTCCAGGTTGACATCGCTCGGCCCGGCCGCCTCCTTCGCCCCCTTGCCCGGCCGTGTGTCGACGAGCGCCCACTTGGCTCCGGACACCCCCACCGCGAAGCGCTCTCCTGTCCGGTCCATGGCGATGCCTCGACCACAGTGCTGGTGAACGGGGTCCGACTCGTACGTGGTGAGCAGGCGTCCGTCCCTCACTCGTACGGCACGGTAGACGGCGCCGTCCTCGCCCTGTCCCGGCCGGCAGGAGGTCAGCACCGCTCCGTCGCCCGACAGTGCGAGGCGCGGCCGCTCCGGCATGCCGGCACCGCTTGCCAGCGGCCGTGTCTTCCCGGTGCCCGTGTCGACGGCCATCACCGAGCCGTCCGTGCCCGTCTCGGTGTCGTGGGGCCGCTGGATCACGAGCGTGCGCTCGTCCGGGCCGAACCAGACCTTGTCCAGCACGGGGACGCGCGCAGGGAGCCCTCGCCCCTTCTCCGTCACCAGATCCCAGATCCGGGCTCGCCCGTTCACCGCCAGGACCACCTCGCCGGCGTCCGGGGAGAAGTCCGCGAGGCCGACGCTCTGGTAGATCCCCACCGGCCCGACATCGCCGAAGTCGCTGTGCCGGATCGTGTGGGCAGGACCCAGCACGTTCTCGGCGTCGCGGTTCACATCGTGCCAGACGAGGGTGCCGCCGTCCTGCGCCGACAGGTACGCGATCCTCCGGCCGTCCCTGCTGACCAGTGAGTGGCGGACCTGCTGGGCCAGGCGCAGGGGTTCGCGGTGGATCCCGCCCCCGGCCCGGCGGACGAACAGCACCGCTCCGCCCTTCCCACTCGCCGCCCCACCGATCTCGGTCGTCGCGAGGGTCACGGCGCCGTCCGTGCTGGTCGCCACGTCCTGAATCGGGGACTCGGTGCCGGTCAGGACCCAGGAGGCGGCGTGGAACTGGTCGTACCGGCGCAGCAGCGCGTTACCGGCCTCCTGGGTGGGCTCGATGTCGTGTGCCGCGATGGCGACCAGGGCCGCGAGCCCCGGATCGCGCGTCGTCAGGTCGTCCGAGAGGGAGGCCAGCGCACGCGAGCGCCCTTCCGCCTGGCGTTCGGCACTCACCCGCGACTGCTGGACAAGGAAGGTGCCCAGCGCGGCGATCAGCGCGAGCACGAGCGCGGCCGCGATCCACGCGGCCCGTGAGCGGTTCCGGCGGGTGCGTTGACGCCGCTGCGCCAGGTCGAGGAACGCCATTTCCTCCGGGGCGAGTTCCGCCTCCCGGCCGTGCAGACGGCCGCGCAGGGAATGGAGCTGCGGCGCACCGGGCAGCAGGTCGGCGGGCTCGTCTGCCTTCCGCCAGCGGTCGAGGTCGTGGGCGAGTTCCGCCCGGCCGGCCAGGAACTCCGCGTCGGCCGTCACCTGGCGTGCGAGCGTCGGCCAGGCGCTGATCAGTGCCTCGTGGGCGAGTTCGGCGCTCTGCGGTTCCCCCTCGTCCCCGTGGAGAACGAGCAGCCGTCGTGCGGCGAGCGAGGTCGCGATCCGCCACCGTGCCTCCCCGGCCTCTTCCCGGGTGAGCATGCGCCGCAGGGGGGCCTCGCTGCCCGGCAGGACCCGGACCAGGCCGGTCAGCAGCCGCCGCGCCTCGCCCTCGTCGTCGCCTCTCTCGACGCACTCGCTCCAGGCCTGCTCGGCGTGGCGGCGCAGCGCGCCGGACACGCCCCCGCTCGCTTCGTACGTCGAGGTCCGCAGCCGTCCCCCGGCCTGCTGGTCCCACAGCTGGGCGAGGACGAATCCCAGCAGGGGCAGGATTCCCGGTTCGCCGCCCGCGTCGTCGAGGACGCGTCGCTCCAGGCCCGGGTCGTACTCCACGGCCGGCACGCGCCTGACCGGCTCACTGATCACTTCCGCGAGCTGGGACCGGGACATGGGTGTGAGGGGGACCGTGACGCCCCGCTTCAGCGCGGGGCCGAGGCACGCGTGGTTCAGGGCCGCGTCCATGAAGTCGGCGCGCAGGGTGACCAGGACCCGTACGCCGTCCTGCTGCCGCTCGGGGAAGAGCAGCCGGGCGACCTCCTCGGCCTCGGCCTCGGAGCGGTCCAGGAGCGCCTCGGCCTGGTCCAGTACGACGAGGAGTCGGCCGGTCGACGGGCCCAGGGCACGCTGGACGGTGTCCGCGAGGCCCAACTCGTCGAGCCATCGCTCCACTTGGTCGGCGCTCCGCGCGCGCGGCGGTCCGGGCTGCCCCTCGGACCGTGCGGTCTCGAACAGTTCGGTGGCGAGCGCGGCGCGGAGGGAGTGGAAACGTACGGCGTTCAGCCGGACGATCCGGTGTCCGTCCTGCCTCATCCTCGGTACGACACCGGCCAGGGCGAGCGAGGACTTGCCGCAGCCCGACGGTCCGTACAGCGTGACCGTGGGCTGATCGCCCCGCAGGGCGGTGACCACGCGCTCGATGTCGTCGTCGCGTCCGAAGAAGACGTCCGCGTCACCCTCCTGGAAGGGGGCGAGACCCCGGAAGGGCGTGGCCGGGGTCACGAACGGGGCGAGTTCGGGTACTTCCCTCAGCAGGGTTCTCACGCGCAGGACGAACGCCTGCTGGGCCTCGCGCACCGGCTGTGCGGCCACCATCATCCCGACGGCGGCTCCCAGTGTGTCGTCCCAGACGGGGCTGCCGCTGAAGCCTCCCTTGACGTGCACGGCCTCGCCGTCGGTCCGCGAGAGCTGGATCCAGCCCTGCCGGGTGGGACCGCGGAATCGGCCGCTCTGCCAGATGCCGTCGGGGTGTTCGTCGGTGAAGCCGACGGTGCGCGTCTCGTGGTCCCACACGCCCTGCCGCGGGTCGGCCATGGGGAGCGGACGGGCTCCGGGGATCCGCTTCCGAAGCCGGAGAACGGCTATGTCCCCGGTCTGATCGGGCCTGATCGGCACCCAGCGCTGGACATGGGCGATCTCGTCACGACCGTCGGCGCCGTGCGCGAACTCGCCTCCGTCGCCGTCGGTGTGCTCGGAGCGGGCGCCGCCGTACGGGTGCTCGCCTCCGTCGCCGTCGGTGTGCTCGGAGCGGGCGCCGCCGTACGGGTGCTCGCCTCCGTCGCCGTGGGGGTGCTCGGCGTCGCCGCCGTACGGGTGCTCGGCGAGTGGCAGGTCGACCGTGACCTCGGTGCCGGTGTCCACCGCGTCCGCGCGGGGCCGGCCCAGCGCGTCCGAGACCACATGGGCGCAGGTGAGGACGAGGTCGGGCGCGACGAGGAAGCCCGCGCCACCGATCGCGCCGTCGGCTCCCTTGATCCGTACGACGGCCGAGACCAGCGTCGACTCCGCCTGCTCGGCGCCCTGCTCCCCGACCCCCGTCACCACACCCTCCGAGCCCGGCTCAGCCCTGGCGGGAATTGTCTCCCTCTGCGTCCCTCGCGTCACGCCTGTTCCAGGTCAAGCTCACGGAGAAATTGGCCGCTGTCGCCGTGCTGGCGATCACCACGTCCGCCTCGGCCGACAGGGAGACCCCGAACTCCAGGGTGATCTCGTCCGGCGCCTGCGCCATCCCCTGGAACCGCCCCACGAAGCTCTCCGCCACGGGGCGTACGGTGTCCAGCATCTGGCCGAGCGACCTCTCGGCCCGCGCTATGGTGCGTCCACCTCGGCCCACGCGGACGAGCGAGTCGTCCACCTCCCGGATCTGGACCCGCACGAACTCGTCACTGCCGTCACCCAGAGGCACTTCCACCGTATGGACGGGGCGGTCGCTCATGTCTCCTCCATCATTTGGGAGTTGGAGATCATAGCGGGATGCGTTCCGGCGCTCCGCCGAGCGTGACCGGTCATCGGACATCCCCCACCGGTCACCGAACGCGACGGAGATCAATACGGATTGTTACCGACCGGTTCCGACGTTTCTACGACTTCTGGCCTTGGGTGAACGCACCGTAGCCATTTGTCACGTTCCGCATCTACCGTGTCAGGGTGCAACCCTCCCCTCCCTCACCTCCCTTCAACGCCCTCGCCGCGCGCCGATTGCGCGAAGGCCTCGGCATGGCGCCGGGCCATGTCGCCTACGGTCTTCGCGCGCAGTACGGCCTCGCGGTCACCCCCGACACCGTCATCGCCTGGGAACGCGGCCGGCTCGCCCCGACCGCCCAGGAGCTCACGGCTCTCGCGGGCGTCCTCTGGTGTGCCCCCGGCGAGCTGATCGCGGCAGCCACCACCCTGCGCGAGCACCGGATGGCCCGGGGCTTCGCCCCGGACGACCTGGCGCGCCGGGTGGGCCTCGACGCCCCCGGCTATCTGCGGATGGAGGAGTCGGGCCGCTGGCGGGGCAACGAACGCCAGACCGCCGCCCTCGCCCAGACCCTCGGTCTCGGGCCGCGCGACCTGCTCACCGTGACGGGCAGGAACGACGACCTGGCCCAGCTGCTGCGGGACGCGGCCACGACTCGCTGGCAGGCGTACGTGCGCCCGGTCGTGAAGCTGCTGCCGATACAGAAGCGGACTCTGGAGTTCGCGCTCCAGCGACTGCACACCGACTACCACGCGAAGATGGCGGCGACGAGCAGCTGGGGCGCCTCGGGCGACAGCGGGGACTCGGGCCGCGCGTACCTCGACGGAATCGTCGACCGCTTCTGGGAGTTGGTCGAGTCGTAGGGTGTCGTCGTGAGACGACACATATCGTTCGAGAACCTCCACAACTTCCGTGACCTGGGCGGCTATCGGACCGCCGACGGCGGGACCGTCCGCTGGGACGTCCTCTACCGCTCCGACTCCCTCGCCAAGCTGCGCGACTCCGATCTGGACCGCTTCCAGGAGCTCGGCGTGGCCGCGGTGATCGACCTGCGCTACCCGTGGGAGATCGCCGCCAAGGGCCGTATGCCGGAAACGGACGGCATCACCTGGCACAACCTGAGCATCGAGCACCGCCCCTACGACCAGGCGGAGATCGATCCGGACCTCGACCCGTGGCGCTACCTCGCAGACCGGTTCGCCGAGGTCGCGGCCGACGGCGCGGTGGAGCTGCGCGAGGCCCTGGAGGTGATCGCGTCCGCGGAGGGGCCGCTCGTCTTCCACTGCGCCTCGGGGAAGGACCGTACGGGCCTGCTCGCCGCCGTGGTCCTCTCCCTCCTCGACGTCTCCGACGAGCAGATCCTCGCCGACTTCGCGCTGACCGAACTGGCCACCGAACGGCTGATCGCCGACTGGCGCGCCGCCCATCCGGGGCGGGAACTGCGCTGGCCGGGATACGGCAGGGCGCCCGCGGAGATCATGCGGCTCTTCCTCGCGGACCTGCGCGCGGAGTACGGATCGGTGTACGCGTACGTCACCGGGCACGTGGGCCTGGATCCGACCGTGGTGGAGACCCTCCGCAAGCGCCTGGTGCAGCCCGCGGGCGCCTAGGCCGTACGGAGTTCGGCTCGGCCCCCGATCCGCGGAAGCCTCCTTGGTCCACCGGGGGAAGCCCGCCTGGGTCCGGCGGTCGAAGCCCGCCTAGGTCCTCCGGTCGAAGCTGAAGAGCTGGCCCTGGGCGTCCGGGCGGCAGGGTGCCTGGGCGAGCTTCGCCCACTCCGCCGTGCGGTCGCCCGTCACGGTCACGCAGGTGTCGGCCGTCGCCGAGTCCACGGGGACGATGCGGTATCCCGAGACGGGGCTGCCGAAGGGCTCCAGGCGAAACCTTTCGACACGAGTCGGGTCGCCGCACTCCGAGTCCTCGAACGCGGCGTCGGCGATGCGGCCGCCGGTGGGGATGCCGGAGCAGCCGGGGCCGTAGTCCGGGTGGTCGGAGACGATCCGCCAGGCGCCGGCCCCGAGATCCATGAGGGAGTAGCGGGGGACGTCGGCGCCCGCGCACTTCCGCTGGTGGATCTGGCCGCTGCGGCCGCCCCGCCGCTCGTTCAGGCAGAGGTCCGAGCCGATCACCCGTATCTGTACGTCCCCGGCGGCGGGCGCGGTCGGGGTGCCCGTCACCGTCCCGCCGCCGTCGCCGTCCGTGACCAGCGCGACGACCACGCTGACCCCGGCGAGGACGAGTCCGGTGACGGCGACGACCGTGACAAGTGTTCGGGACACGCGTGACCGGGGGCCGGGCTGCGGGGGCTCGGGCGCGGTGGGCCACGGGGCGGTGGAGGTCTCGTCGTCCGTAGCGGGGACGTCGCTCCCGGAGGGCTCGTACACACCCCGTGCCGCCAGCTCCTTGCGGACCGTCTGCCAGCTCTCCAACGCTCCCGGGCCCACTCCGCAGGCGCGGACGAAGGTGGTCAGGAGCTCCTCGCGGGGGACGGTCGAGCGAGCCAGCATGTTGGCCACGGTCGAGCGGGGCAGGACGTCGCCGAGTGCGGAGGCGCGGGTCGAGAGCTCGCGGTAGGTCAGTCCGGACCAGTCCTTGAGCGCTTGGAGCTGTGCGATGAAGGAGGCGGCATCGGTGGCCTCTCGCGGGTCGGGCGCGCTGCGCCCACCGGCGTACCCCTCGGTCATACGCGCTCCCCCACCTCCCCCGGACGGGGTTGGGACATGTCCGGGACAGGCCCAAGCCTTGTTGATCGAGCCGTTCGACTCAAGAGTGGAAATCGGCAATTCCGGCCCGGGCCGGAATCGTCACGGGGGAACCACGGGGGAACGCGAAGGGCCCCGATCGTCCACGGGGGGCGATCGGGGCGCTTCCGACGTCGAAAGGGCGTCCCGGTGGGTGTCGGGACGGCGCCCGGACATCGGAACGGCGTCGGGATGGCGTGTACGCCGGACTTCGGGACAATCTCGGGACCGAGGTCCCCCGCCGGTCAGGTCAGAAGACCGACTCGGCCTCGGACATCCGGCTCTCCGGGACGGTCTTCAGCTGCGTCACAGCCTCGGCCAGCGGCACCATCTCGACGTTCGTGCCGCGCAGCGCCGTCATCTTCCCGAACTCGCCGCGGTGCGCGGCCTCCACCGCGTGCCAGCCGAAGCGGGTCGCGAGCACCCGGTCGTACGCGGTCGGCGTGCCGCCGCGCTGGACGTGACCGAGGATGACCGGCCGCGCCTCCTTGCCGAGGCGCCGCTCCAGCTCGACCGCGAGCCGGTTGCCGATGCCCTGGAAGCGCTCGTGGCCGTACTGGTCGATCGCGCCCTTCTTGTACTCCATGGAGCCCTCCGCCGGGTGGGCGCCCTCGGCGACGCAGATGACGGCGAACTTCTTGCCGCGTGCGAAGCGCTCCTCGACCATCTTGACGAGGTCGTCGACCTGGAAGGGGCGTTCGGGCAAGCAGATGCCGTGCGCGCCGCCGGCCATGCCGGACTCCAGCGCGATCCAGCCGGCGTGCCGGCCCATCACCTCGACGACCATCACGCGCTGGTGGGACTCGGCGGTGGTCTTGAGACGGTCTATGGCCTCCGTGGCGACGCCCACGGCGGTGTCGAAGCCGAAGGTGCGGTCGGTGGAGGAGATGTCGTTGTCGATCGTCTTCGGGACGCCCACCACGGGCATCCCGGCGTCGGCGAGCATTCGGGCCGCGGTCAGCGTGCCCTCGCCGCCGATCGGGATGAGCACGTCGATGCCGTGCAGCTTCGCCAACTCCTGGGCGGACTCGGCGGCTTCGGCCAGCCGGTTGCGCTCCAGGCGGGCGGAGCCGAGGATGGTGCCGCCGCGGGCGAGGATGCCGCTCACCGCGTTGAGGTCGAGAGGCCGGTAATGCCCGTCGAGGAGACCCTTGAACCCGTCCTCGAAGCCGATGACTTCGTCGCCGTGGCCGGTCAGGGCCCGGTGCACGACCGACCGGATCACTGCGTTCAGGCCGGGACAGTCGCCGCCTGCGGTGAGAACTCCGATGCGCATCGTGCTGTGTCTCCTGCTCGGTGAGTGGCATTTGTGAGCTCTGTCGATTCTCCCACGCCCGGCAGTACCCCCGCGCTCCCTGCTACTCCGCGGCCCGGCCCCCGGGGGCCTTTCGTCCCACCGTTCCAGGCCCTTCGCCCGGCGGGCGTCCTACCCACCCCCAGAGGTATTGTCAAGAGGGCATTGCCACCCTTGCGGGGTTTTTTGAACACACTCGGTTGACGAGACCGGGCGGACAGGACTGGACAGGAGACCACGGCGTGACGCGCAGCGTGTACGTGACCGGGATCGACCGCGGGGACGGCCGGCAGGTCGTCGAGCTGGGAGTCATGGAACTCCTGACCCGCCAGGTGGACCGGGTGGGGGTGTTCCGGCCCCTGGTGCACGACGGCCCCGACCGTCTTTTCGATCTTCTGCGGGCCCGGTACCGGCTCTCCCAGGACGCGTCGACCGTATACGGCATGGACTACCACGAGGCCTCCGCACTCCAGGCCGAGAAGGGTACCGACGAGCTGGTCTCCCGGCTCGTCGACCGCTTCCACACGGTGGCCCGCGACTACGAGGTCGTACTCGTCCTGGGTACGGACTACTCGGCCACCCAGCTCCCCGACGAGCTGGCGCTCAACGCGCGCCTCGCCAACGAGTTCGGCGCCTCGGTGATACCCGTCGTCGGCGGCAAGGGCCAGACCGCCGAGTCCGTACGGGCCGAGGCGCGCAACGCCTTCCGGGCGTACGACGGGCTCGGCTGCGACGTCCTCGCGATGGTCGTCAACCGGGTGGCGGGCGAGGACCGCGAGGGCATCGCCGAGCGGCTCAAGGCCCGCCTGCCCGTGCCCTGTTACGTGCTGCCGGACGACGCCTCCCTGGCCGCCCCCACCGTCGCCCAGATCGCCCACACGCTCGGCGCGTCGGTGGTGCTCGGCGACGACTCGGGCCTGGCCCGCAACGCCCTGGACTTCGTCTTCGGCGGTGCGATGCTGCCGAACTTCCTCAACGCGCTGACCCCGGGCTGCATGGTGGTCACCCCCGGGGACCGCGCCGATCTGGTGGTGGGCGCGCTCGCGGCCCACTCCGCCGGCACCCCGCCCATCGCCGGTGTGCTGCTCACCCTGAACGAGCGGCCCAGTGAAGAGATCCTGACCCTGGCCCACCGCCTCGCGCCCGGCACCCCGGTGCTTTCGGTCCCCGGCAACAGCTTCACCACGGCGACCGAACTGTTCTCCGTCGAGGGGAAGTTGAACGCCGCCACGCCCCGCAAGGCCGAGACGGCTCTCGGGCTCTTCGAGCGGCACGTGGACACCGCCGATCTGCTGAAGCGGATCTCGGTGGCGCGCACCGGCCGGGTCACCCCGATGATGTTCGAGCACGACCTTCTGGAGCAGGCCCGCGCCGACCGCCGTCGCGTCGTCCTGCCCGAGGGCACCGAGGAGCGCGTGCTGCGCGCGGCCGATGTCCTGCTGCGCCGCGACGTCTGCGACCTGACGCTGCTCGGTGACGTCGAGACCATCCGGAAGAAGGCCGCCGACCTCGGCATCGACCTGTCCTCTCCTTCGACCCAGCTGATCGACCCTCAGACCTCCGAGCTGCGCGACTCGTTCGCGGAGAAGTACGCGGAGCTGCGGGCCCACAAGGGCGTGACGGTGGAGCTGGCGTACGACGTCGTCTCGGACGTGAACTACTTCGGGACCCTGATGGTGCAGGAGGGCCTGGCCGACGGTATGGTCTCCGGTTCGGTGCACTCCACGGCCGCGACGATCCGCCCGGCCTTCGAGATCATCAAGACGAAGCCGGACGCGTCGATCGTCTCGTCGGTCTTCTTCATGTGCCTGGCCGACAAGGTGCTGGTGTACGGCGACTGCGCGGTCAACCCCGACCCGAACGCCGAGCAGCTCGCGGACATCGCCGTCCAGTCGGCGGCCACCGCGGCCCGTTTCGGTGTCGAGCCGCGGATCGCGATGCTGTCGTACTCCACCGGCACCTCGGGCTCGGGCGCGGACGTCGACAAGGTCCGTGAGGCGACGAAGCTGGTGCGGGAGTCCCATCCGGAGCTGCGGATCGAGGGGCCCATCCAGTACGACGCGGCGGTCGAGCCGTCCGTCGCCGCGACGAAGCTGCCGGGTTCGGAGGTGGCGGGGCAGGCGACCGTGCTGATCTTCCCGGACCTCAACACCGGCAACAACACCTACAAGGCCGTGCAGCGTTCGGCCGGCGCCGTGGCCGTGGGCCCGGTGCTGCAGGGCCTGCGCAAGCCGGTGAACGACCTCTCTCGTGGCGCGCTCGTCAGCGACATCGTCAACACGGTCGCCATCACGGCGATCCAGTCCCAGGCTCAGGAGCTCCCCGCATGACCGGCACCGACACCGCGACGCGCGTTCTCGTCCTCAACTCCGGCTCCTCGTCGGTGAAGTACCAGCTCCTCGACATGAAGGAGCACTCCCGGCTCGCGGTCGGTCTGGTGGAGCGGATCGGCGAGGAGACCTCGCGCCTGGTCCACACCCCGCTCCAGGGCGGAGGCGGGGTCAAGCGCGAGAAGAACGGTCCGATCGCCGATCACGCCGCCGCCCTGAAGGCGGTGTCCGAGGAACTGGCGGCGGACGGGCTCGGCCTGGACTCCCCCGAACTCGCCGCGATCGGGCATCGGGTGGTGCACGGCGGGCTGAGGTTCACCGCCCCGACCGTGATCGACGACGAGGTGCTCGCGGAGATCGAGCGGCTCGTCCCGGTCGCGCCGCTGCACAACCCGGCGAACCTCACCGGCATCCGTACGGCGATGGCGCTGCGTCCCGACCTTCCGCAGGTCGCGGTCTTCGACACCGCGTTCCACACGACGATGCCGGAGTCGGCGGCCCGGTACGCGATCGACGTGGAGACGGCGGACGCGCACCGGATCCGGCGGTACGGCTTCCACGGCACCTCGCACGCCTATGTGTCGCGCGAGACGGCGAAGCTGCTCGGCAAGGCGCCGGAGGAGGTGAACGTGATCGTGCTGCACCTGGGCAACGGGGCCTCCGCCTCGGCCGTCCGGGGCGGGCGGTGCGTGGACACCTCGATGGGGCTCACGCCGCTGGAGGGTCTGGTCATGGGGACCCGTTCGGGCGACATCGACCCGGCGGTGACGTTCCATCTCAAGCGGGTCGCGGGGATGGACGAGAACGAGATCGACGTCCTGCTCAACAAGAAGTCGGGTCTGGTCGGGCTCTGCGGCGACAACGACATGCGGGAGATCCGTCGCCGGATCGACGAGGGCGACGAGCGGGCCGCCCTCGCCTTCGACATCTACATCCACCGGCTGAAGAAGTACATCGGGGCGTATTACGCGGTACTCGGGAGGGTGGACGCGGTGACGTTCACGGCGGGTGTGGGTGAGAACGCGGCTCCGGTGCGGGAAGCTGCGATCGCCGGTCTGGAGGAGCTGGGCCTGACGGTGGACGCCGACCTGAACGCCGTACGGTCCGACGAGGCACGGATCGTCTCGCCGGAGTACGCGCGGGTGGCGGTGGCGGTGGTGCCGACGGACGAGGAGCTGGAGATCGCCCGTCAGGCCTTCGCTCTGGTGCGCGGAGAAGCGCTCGGAGGAGTGAACGCCTGAGCGCCCCCGCGCCCATTTGTACTTTCCACCAGACGGAATATTCCGCAGTGAAACAAACCGATAGGATCCGCCTCATGCGCCGTTCCAAAATCGTCTGCACGCTGGGCCCCGCCGTCGACTCGTATGAGCAGCTGAAGGCTCTCATCGAGGCCGGTATGAACGTGGCCCGATTCAACATGAGCCACGGGACCCAGGCAGAGCACCAGGAGCGGTACGACCGTCTCCGCAGGGCGGTGGCGGACACCGGCCGCGCCGTCGGCGTGCTCGCCGACCTCCAGGGCCCCAAGATCCGTCTGGAGACCTTCGCGGAAGGTCCCGTCGAGCTGGTGCGCGGTGACGAGTTCACCATCACCACCGAGGACGTCCCGGGTGACAAGTCCATCTGCGGCACCACGTACAAGGGCCTGCCGGGTGACGTCTCCAAGGGCGACCAGGTCCTGATCAACGACGGCAACGTCGAGCTGCGCGTGGTCGAGGTCGAGGGCTCGCGGGTCAAGACCGTGGTCATCGAGGGCGGTGTCATCTCCGACCACAAGGGCATCAACCTGCCCGGTGCGGCGGTCAACGTCCCGGCCCTGTCCGAGAAGGACGTCGAGGACCTCCGCTTCGCGCTCCGCATGGGCTGCGACATGGTCGCGCTCTCCTTCGTCCGCAACGCCGACGACGTCAAGGACGTCCACAAGGTGATGGACGAGGAGGGCCGCCGGGTCCCGGTCATCGCCAAGGTGGAGAAGCCGCAGGCGGTGGAGAACATGGCGGACGTGGTCGCCGCCTTCGACGCCGTCATGGTGGCCCGTGGCGACCTCGCCGTGGAGTACCCGCTGGAGAAGGTCCCGATGGTGCAGAAGCGCCTCGTGGAGATGTGCCGCCGCAATGCCAAGCCGGTCATCGTCGCCACCCAGATGATGGAGTCGATGATCACCAACTCCCGCCCCACGCGCGCCGAGGCCTCCGACGTGGCCAACGCGATCCTGGACGGCGCGGACGCGGTCATGCTCTCGGCGGAGTCCTCCGTGGGCGCGTACCCGATCGAGACCGTGAAGACGATGTCGAAGATCGTCGCCGCGGCCGAGGAGGAGCTGCTCTCCAAGGGCCTGCAGCCGCTCGTACCCGGCAAGAAGCCGCGTACGCAGGGCGGTTCCGTCGCCCGCGCGGCCTGCGAGATCGCGGACTTCCTGGGCGGCAAGGCGCTGATCGCCTTCACCCAGTCCGGCGACACCGCGCGCCGGCTCTCGCGCTACCGCACGATCCAGCCGATCCTTGCCTTCACCACGGACGAGTCCACCCGCAACCAGCTCACGCTGAGCTGGGGCGTGGAGTCCTTCCTCGTCCCGTTCGTGGAGACCACGGACGCGATGGTCGACATCGTCGACGCGGAGCTGCTGAAGCTCCAGCGCTACAGCGAGGGCGACACCATGGTCATCACGGCCGGCTCGCCCCCCGGCGTCCCGGGCACCACGAACATGGTCCGGGTGCACCACCTGGGCGGCGGACAGCACGCGTGACACGCGCCGCCTGCCTCCTGGCATGACGAGGGCCCCCGTCCGATCCGGACGGGGGCCCTCGTCATGTGCGGCTCCCTGACGGGCTTTCTACGCGATCAGTTGGGCTCGACCGTGTTGCGCAGGCCGGGGACGGTGAGCGTGCCGCCGAACTGACCGGCCTGGGTGACCTCGACGTCCGTGAAGATCGCGAACGGTACGTCGAGCGGCGGCGGGGTCTCCGGGCTGAAGGTGACCGGGATGATGCCGAAGAGGTTGCCCTTCAGCTTCTCCGTGTACATGGTCACCGTGCCGTTGCTCATGGTCGACGTCGAACCCTTGTCGGACCTGACGTGCCCGGTGTAGCCGTCCGAGTGGACGGTGCGCTGGTGCAGGTCCTTGATGTCCACGCCGTCCTTCGCGGTGAACTTCAGGACCTTCTTGATCTTCCCGCTGCCGGTCTTCACCTCGACGATGCCGTGGTACTTCAGACCCTTCAGCGTGAGCTTCGTGCTGTTCAGGATCCACGGCTCGTCCGGGAGCAGCGGGATGCCCGCCTCCAGGTCCGCCGCCGCGAGCGCCTCGGGGTCGGGCTCGGGACACGGGAAGCGCGGCTTGGCTCCCTCGGGTATGTCCTCGTCCTTCTTGGCGTCGAGGCCCTTGGCGTCCTCCGGCAGCTCCTCGACCTTGGCACCGACCTTGTCCGCGGCCTCCTCGATGGCGGCCTTGGTCTTGTCGGCGGCGGTCTCGGCCGGGGTGTCGGCCTTCTCCGCGGCGTCGGCCTTGTTCGCCGTGTCCGTCTCCGGAGCCGTCTTCGGGGCCGTCGTCGCCGGCTTCTCGCTCACCGGGGCGGTCGGCGCCGGCGTGGTCGACGGTGTGGTCGTCGGCTCCGCGTCGGGCCCGTCGAACAGGTCCTTGATCTTGTCGCCGAGACCCAGCGGGTCGAGCGGGTTGACGCTCTTCGTCGCGGTGGGCGCGGGGGCCGGGGCCTGCTGCGCGTCGGCCTGCTGCTGCGTGGCGGTGCCCTGCTCCGTGCCGGCGGTCGCCGAGGGGCTGGACGTCGGCTTGGGCGCCTCCTGCTCCTTGGTCTCCTCCGGCTTCGGCGAGGCGGACGCGCTCGCGGTCGGCTTCGGGCTCTCGGTCGCGGCGGGCTTCGTCGACTCCTCGGCCACCGGCTCGTCCGAGCGGGTCACGCACGGACCGGGTGCGAAGGGGATGTCCTTCTCGTCGGCGAGGGCGAGCTTGGGCGCCATGCCCATGCCCATGAGCACCGCGGTCGGCATGGCCGCCAGGGCCATCGCCTTGCCCGCGGGACCCTGGATCTTGTTCAGCAGGGACTTGCGAGGAGCCGCGTGCCGCGGACCCCGTCCTGCCAGAGTGGCGCCGTCCGCAGCCGTCGCCGACTGCGGCGACTGTGTTTCGTCACCCCGCACTGTTCCTCCCGCCGTTGGCGTCGATCGTCGTTTCGGTCGCCTGCGCGTCCTCCGCGGCACGCTGCTCCGGGACCGGGGCCTTCTCGAAGGCGACCGGCTGGGTCTCCTCCTGAGCCTCGTCTCCGTGCGGCTGACCGTCGTTCTCGTGCTCGCCCTGCAGGGCCTCCGCCTCGGCCGTCTCCTCCACCGGGACGCCGGGCGCCCAGGCGATCGACATCCCGCCGCCGATCAGGGAGAGCAGGAATCCGATGACGAGGCCGCCGAAGTTCGACACCGGGATGGAGACAAGCCCCAGCACGATCGCCGCGACGCCGGCAAACACCCGCACGATGGGCTGGAACCACATCGTGAGACCGAGCGTGATGAGCAGGACGCCGATGATCAGCGCACCGGCTCCGGCCGTGGTGGCGATGGCGATCGTCATGTTGCCGAGTCGCATGTCGCCGTACGGGAGATACGCGATCGGTACGCCGCCGAGGATCGTGAGCAGACCCGCCCAGAAGGGCCGCTGGCCCCGCCAGGTACGGAAACGGTTCTCGCTCGGGACTCCGCGGGAAGCAGTGGACTCGGCGCTCATGGAAAACAGCTCCCTGGAAGCGGTGTTGCGTAAGAAAGGTGGTGAACGGCGGTACGGACCGGAGCGGGCAGGGCCGTACGGAACGACCCCACCCGCCGGGTGCGTACTACTCGGTGAAGCACTCCTTGGGAGCGCCCGTGTGCAGCTTCAGCTTGAGGTCGGGAAGCTTGAAGGTGGCGGCGGTCGTCGCCCACGCCTTCTGCTTCACGTCCGTCAGCTTGGCCGTCTCGGCACGCTGCGAGAAGCCGTACGGGTTGGCCTTGGTACCGGGCTGGATGCCGGGCTTGCCGTCGGCCTTCGGGAGCGCGCCCGCGGCCACACCGATGTCGATGTTGCCGAACTCGGCGTCCGCGTCGAGCGACGAGACATCGAGGTAGATGTCCTTCGCGTACACCGGGTTCTGCTTGTCGGTACCGGCCCGCAGCTCCAGCGAGACGTTGCCGAGGAACGGCACGTTCGGCGTCACGACGGACTGGCACATGTTGGTGATCCAGGCCTCGGAGAAGCCCGAGACACCGACCGGCTGAGCGAACGGCTTGCCCTCGAGGTCCTTGCCCGAGACGACGTTGCCGTACTGGACGAAGTCCTTACCGACAAGGCTGTCGGCCTTAACCTTGAACTCCTGGCCGGAGATGCTGAAGGACGCGGCAAGCGCACCCTGAGCCAGGCCGACACCGATCGCGGCCGTCGCGGCCACACTCGGCACCATGACAACGGCGAACCGCTTCCATCTGGTCCCGCCACGAACCTGGGACTTCATGAGAATCCTCCTTCTCGGACGTACATCTCCGGATGGGCCCGGGGCCCGTCCTGGGATGGGAGAAGTGCTACGTCCTCGGGAAGGAGCGCCGAACATCGGGCGCGACCCGCGTCCGATTCACCGGCGATCACCCCCGAGCGACAACCACTGGCCACGCCTTGCGCGCAACCTCCTTGGACAGGCCCCGCCGGTGAAGGCAGGAACCCCCCTGTCCACGGCCGACGCCACTGTCGTCGACCCACTCGGTGGGGACCCTCGCCGCTCACCCGGTTGGTTGCCGGGCTGGTGCGGTATCGGACCGAGCGTCGCCGATCGTGGTCCATTACGGGCCAGGGCACAAGGGGGTTCGTTACCGGCTAGTAACGGGTGGATAACCACGCCACGACAGGGCGATGTCGCCCGGCCACACAGGGTGCAGTTCACCGGGGCCGTACATCAGGATGTTGAGGATGAAAGCCGGACAGATTGCCGGGTTCGATTTACTGCAAGTAACAGCGGCCGCGTTTACCAAGTTTTGGTAAAGCGCGGCCGCGAAATATCACTGTGTCGCCAAATCGGCGCGATTCGGCGCCCCTGCAACGCGCCTAGAACAGCACCCGCGCGAGGGCCTGACGGGCCGCCGTGACCCGGGGGTCCTCGGGACCGATGACCTCGAAGAGCTCGAGCAGCCTCAGCCGCGCCGCGTCCCGGTCGTCACCGGCCGTACGCCGAACGGCGTCCACGAGCCGGCCGAAGGCGTCCTCGACGTGACCGCCCACCAGATCGAGATCCGCGGCGGCGATCTGCGCGGTGACGTCGGCCGGGTTGTCGGCCGCGTTCTTCCGCACCGCCTGCGGGTCCATGTCCTGCACACGGGCGAGCAGCTCGGCCTGGGCCAGGCCCAGCTTGGCCTCCGGGTGAGCGGGGTCGTCGGCGAGCACGTTCTTGTACGCCTGGACGGCGCCGGCCAGGTCACCGGCGTCGAGCGCCGACATCGCCGCCTCCAGCAGCGCGTCGTACGGGCCTGCGGGCACCGGGGCCTGCGCGGGCTCGCCGGAGGTGTCGGCGTCCGGGCCGACGACGATGCCCGTGAGACCGAAGCGCTCCTCGCCGACCTGGATCAGCTGGTCCAGGGTCTGCCGGATCTGGGCCTCGGGCGCCGCGCCCTGGAAGAGCGGCAGCGCCTGACCGGCGACCACCGCGAAAACGGCCGGAATTCCCTGGATGCCGAACTGCTGCATCAGCATCTGGTTGGCGTCGACGTCGACCTTCGCGAGGAGGAAGCGTCCGTTGTACTCGACGGCCAGCCGCTCCAGGAGCGGGCCGAGCTGCTTGCAGGGCTCGCACCACTCGGCCCAGAAGTCGATGACGACCGGAACTTCGGCGGAGCGCTGAAGGACATCGCGCTCGAAGCCGGCCTCGTCGACATCGATCACCAGGGCAGAGGGGGAGACCGCCGCCACGCCCCCCTGCCGGGCGGCCTCGGCACGCGCCTGCTCCGCCTTCGCCTTGGCCTCTCCGGCCGCCTTCACCGCGGCGAGGTCGACGACGCCGCTCATGGACATGTTTCTGGGCTGCATGAGTACATCCTCCCCCTTCCGCGCGCGTGACCGGTACGTCATGGCTGAACCGTGCACCGAAGTGCACGGTCCGCGTTCTGTTGCACCAGGTCCCCACCTGGTGCGTGTGGTTTGTCGCTCGGGCCGCTCAAAGCCTTTCGCTACAGGTCGTAGCGTAACTCTCCCGCCCGATCGATGGACGGATCCGACCGGTGAACTGGCTCACATCACGCGACTCTGGCGCAATACCTACCGGCGGGTATGGTCGATTCCCATGTGTAGCCGCACCAGTTCCCGCAGCCGTACCGGACGCCCCCGCAGCGTCGCGGCCGATGCCGCGATCCTCGAGGCGACCCGTGCCGCCCTGGTCGAACTGGGCTGGTCCAAGCTGACGATGGGCGATGTGGCCGGCCGGGCGGGGGTCGCCAAGACCACGCTCTACCGGCGCTGGGCGAGCAAGAACGAGCTGGTCGTCGACGCCGTCGCCGTCCTCTTCGACGAACTCGAACTCCCGGACCTCGGCTCCCTCCAGGCCGACATCGAGAACGTGGTGCTGCAGTTCGCCGCGCTGCTGCAGCGGCCGGAGACGAAGACGGCCCTGATGGCGGTGGTGGCGGAATCCACCCGTGACGAGCCACTGCGCGAGCGCATCCGCAGCTCCATCGTCGACCGGCAGAAGCGGCTGGTTCTGGAGGGTCGCCAGCGCGCCCAGGAGCGCGGCGAACTCCCCACCGACCGGGACCCGGTGTCGATCGACGACACCGACGACCTGATCTTCGACGTGATAGCGGGCGCCGTGGTCCACCGCGCCCTGGTGAGCGCGGAACCGGTCGACGAGGCCTGGGTCCAGCGCTTCACCGCTCTCCTGATCGGCGGTCTGGGCGCGGCGGCGGCCACACCCCTAGGGTGACGGTCGTGACGATCACTCTGAACAGCGCCGTACGCGCGCTTCTGGACGACATCAACCCGGCGATCCTGGGCACCGTCCATCCCGACGGCTCTCCGCAGACCTCGGTGGTCTGGGTGGCCAGGGACGGTGACGAGCTGGTGATCTCCAGCCAGGACGGCCGCCGCAAGATCAAGAACATCCAGGCCGATCCGCGGGTCAGCCTGATCGTGTACGACCGCAAGGACCCCCAGCTGTACGCCGAGATACGGGGCACGGCCACGGTCACCGAGGACGTGGGCCGGGCCGTCGCGGTCGCGATCGAGGAGCGCTACGAGGGCCCGGGCGCCGGCCAGGAGTACCTCGACCTGCCGCCGGAGGTGGTGCGGGTGGTCGTGCGGATCACGCCGACGAAGGTCGTGGGCACGGCCGCGAAGTAGCCGAAACGGAAGGGGCGGTACGGGAGGTCCCGTACCCCCCCCGCACCGTACGCTAGAATACCCGCGGGGCCCTGGAGAATCC
>NZ_JBHJTL010000054.1:28320-53935 GCF_042264065.1 Streptomyces sp. NPDC056222
GTGGGGGGGCGGGTGGCGGTCCGCAACCCCCCCCCCTCGGGCGTGCCCCCCGCCCCATAGCACCCAACACCCTGGGGGGGGTACGGGAGGTCCCGTACCGCCCCTTCTCGTACGGCTAGAAGCCCGGGGGCTCCGTGTAGATGCCCCACTCCTCGCGGAGCACGTCGCAGATCTCGCCGAGGGTGGCCTCCGCGCGGACCGCGTCGAGCATCGGGCCGATCATGTTGGAGCCGTCGCGGGCAGCCGCCAGCATCGAGTCCAGGGCGGCGCGGACCTGGGCGTCGTCGCGGCGCTCCTTGCGCTCACCGAGGACGCGGACCTGCTCCCACTCGACCTCGTGGCTGACCCGCAGGATCTCCAGGTCGCCGGTGACCGAGCCGTGGTGGACGTTCACGCCGACGACGCGCTTGTCGCCCTTCTCCAGGGACTGCTGGTACTGGAAGGCGGACTCGGCGATCTCGCCGGTGAACCAGCCGTCCTCGATGCCGCGCAGGATGCCCGAGGTGATCGGACCGATCGGGTGCTGCCCGTCCGGGTGGGCCCGGCGGCCACGCTCCTTGATCTGGTCGAAGATCTTCTCGGCGTCGGCCTCGATCCGGTCGGTGAGCTGCTCGACGTACCAGGAACCACCGAGCGGGTCGGCCACGTTGGCCACGCCCGTCTCCTCCATCAGCACCTGCTGCGTGCGCAGCGCGATCTCGGCGGCCTGCGCGCTGGGGAGCGCGAGGGTCTCGTCGAGGGCGTTGGTGTGCAGCGAGTTGGTGCCGCCGAGGACCGCGGAGAGCGCCTCCACCGCGGTGCGGACGACGTTGTTGTACGGCTGCTGGGCGGTGAGGGAGACACCGGCGGTCTGGGTGTGGAAGCGGAGCCACTGGGCCTTGTCGGTCTTGGCTCCGTAGACCTCCTTCATCCAGCGCGCCCAGATCCGGCGGGCGGCGCGGAACTTGGCGATCTCCTCGAAGAAGTCGAGGTGCGCGTCGAAGAAGAAGGAGAGGCCGGGCGCGAAGACGTCGACGTCCAGGCCCCGGGAGAGGCCGAGCTCCACGTAGCCGAAGCCGTCGGCGAGGGTGTACGCGAGCTCCTGCGCGGCCGTCGCCCCGGCCTCGCGGATGTGGTAGCCGGAGACGGAGAGCGGCTTGTACGCGGGGATGCCCTGCGCGCAGTGCTCCATGAGGTCGCCGATGAGGCGCAGGTGCGGCTCGGGCTGGAAGAGCCACTCCTTCTGCGCGATGTACTCCTTGAAGATGTCGGTCTGCAGCGTGCCGTTGAGCACGCCAGGGTCGACACCCTGGCGCTCGGCGGCGACCAGGTACATGCAGAAGACGGGCACGGCGGGCCCGGAGATGGTCATCGAGGTGGTGACGTCGCCGAGCGGGATGTCCTTGAAGAGGACCTCCATGTCGGCGGCGGAGTCGATGGCGACACCGCAGTGACCGACCTCGCCGAGCGAGCGCGGATCGTCGGAGTCGCGGCCCATGAGGGTGGGCATGTCGAAGGCGACCGAGAGCCCGCCGCCGCCGGCGGCCAGGATCATCTTGTACCGCTCGTTGGTCTGCTCGGCGTTGCCGAAGCCGGCGAACTGGCGGATGGTCCAGGTCCGGCCGCGGTAGCCCGTCGGGTGCAGGCCGCGGGTGAAGGGGTACTCACCGGGCCAGCCGATGCGTTCGAAGCCCTCGTAGGTGTCCCCGGGCCGTGGCCCGTAGACGGGCTCGACCGGGTCACCGGAGAGCGTCGTGAAGTCGGCGTCGCGCTTGCGGGCCTTGTCGTAGCGGGCCTGCCAGCGTCGGCGGCCTTCCTCGATCGCTTCTGCGTCCATGCTTCAAATTTACTAGGACGTCCTAGTAAATGTCGATGGGAAACCCCCGCACATCCGTGCGGGGGTGTGCCTCAGGCCTTGACCGGGGCCGGCTGCGCGCCGCTGACCAGCGGAAGCGTCTCGCGGACGACCTTGCGCTCGACGAAGAACGCGGCGAAAGGAATCGTCCCGGACAGCAGCACCCACAGGAGCTTGCCGAACGGCCACTTCGCCTTGGAGCCCAGGTCGAAGGCGAAGATCAGGTAGATGATGTAGAGGACGCCGTGGGTCTGGGAGACCGCGAAGGTCACGTCCTCGCCCATGTCGAACCCGTACTTGAAGACCATGCACGTGCAGAGCACGAGCAGCATGACGGCGGTGATGTACGCCATGACGCGGTAACGGGTCAGCACGCTGGATTTCATGGCGTCGAGCGTAACGGCACGTTCCGGGCGATCTTCGGGCGGGCCCGGCTTCGGGTCAGCTCTCGTCGAAGTCGTGCGCGCTCACCCGCAGCGGGCGCAGCATCGCGAAGATCTCCGCACACTCCTCGGCGTCGTAGACCCCGAGGCCGAAGTCCATCTCCATCAGATCGCGGGTGGCCGCCTCGACCACCTCGCGGCCCTTCTCGGTGATGGAGGCGAGCGTTCCGCGCCCGTCGTTGGGGTTGGGCCGCTTGTCCACGAGACCCGACTTCACGAGCCGGTCCACCGTGTTCGTCACGGACGTGGGGTGGACCATCAACCGCTCACCGATCTTGGACATCGGCAGCTCACCGGCCTTGGAGAAGGTCAGCAGCACGAGGGCCTCGTAGCGCGCGAAGGTCAGCCCGTACGGCTTGACCACGGCGTCCACCTCCGCGAGGAGGATCTGATGGGCCCGCATGATCGAGGTGATCGCGGCCATCGACGGGACGGGCCCCCAGCGGTTCTGCCAGAGCTCGTCGGCGCGGGCGATGGGGTCGAACGGGAGACTGAGCGGCTTCGGCACGCGTCGACCTTACCCACTGGTCACATGGTGGTCAGCCCCGTCTCGAACTTCGGTCGCACGGACCTCGGCGACGACCGCCAGGACGCAGACCGTGCCGAGCACGCCCGCGCCGACGACCACGAGGTGGACGGGGAGGAACTCGGCGGCGAGACCGGCTCCGGCCATGCCGACGCCCTGGATCGTCATCATGCCCGCGGTCATCAGGGTCATGGCCCGGCCGCGCTGCGCCTCGGGGACGGCGGCGACGAACCAGGCGTCGAGGCCGAGGGTGTACGCACCGGTGGCGCCGGCCAGGAGGAGGGCGACGGCGGCGAGGGCGATGCCCGGCTCGACGGCGTAGAGCAGGAAGGGCAGCAGCCCCACGGCCACGAGCGGGACGACGATCCGCTCGCGCACGCGGGCGCTGAGGGCGGAGCCGGCGAAGAGCTCGCCCGCGATGGTGCCGACGGGCATCGCGCACATCAGAAGGCCCAGAGCGGCGGTGGAGGCGCCGATCTCGCGGGCGTAGGGGGCGGCGAGGGCCTCGGGGGTGACGACGAAGAGGGGCGGGATCCAGAACATGAGCATCAGCGCGCGGATCCGGCGGTCGCGCAGGACGCCCCAGGTCCCGCCGAGACCCTGACGCCCGGCGGTCGCCGCCGCCCGGGCCGGGCGGTGGGCGGTGCCGAAGCGCAGCAGCAGCGCCGACGTGAGGAAGGTGACGGCCGTGATCGCGATGGCGCCGCGCGGCGGCACGACGGTGAGCAGCACACCGCCGACACCGAACCCGGCGAGCAGCGCGCTCTGCGAGACGATCCGGAGGAGGGAGCGGCCGAGGACGAAGAGGTCGCCCTCGCCGAGGATGTCGGCGAGGGTCGCCATCCGGGTCCCGTTGAAGACGGGCGCGACGGCGGCGACGGCGCACCGCAGCACGAGCAGCCCGGCGACGGGGGTCACGGGCGCGACCATCAGCGCGACGCAGCCGGCACAGACGAGATCGCAGACGACGAGCACACGCCGGGCGGGATACCGGTCGGCGACACCGGCGAGCAGGGTGCCACCGAGCAGATAGGGCAGGAACCCCAGGGCGAAGGTGAGCGAGGAGAGCAGCGGCGACCCGGTGAGGTCGTAGACGAGCACGGTGAGCGCGATCTCGCTGACGACGACCCCGAGCAGCGAGAGCAGGTGCGCGACGAACACGGTCCTGAACTCCCGCACGGCGAACACGGCACGGTAGCCGGGGCCGGCTGTCCGTTCGGGCGCGCGGACCGGGTCGGGTGTCGCGTTGGGCGCAGGGGTGGTTCCGGGGTTCTCCTTCGGCATGGGGCGAGACTCACCCCGGTGACCGCCTCCGCCCTAGACTTTCGGCTCCAGCCGAATCCTTCGTGGGGAGCCATGCCCTATCACCTTCAGTTCGGTGAGGCCGACCCGCTTCGGATCCGGTTCGCGCTCTCGCCGCTCTGGGAGACGCAGTCCGCCGTGCGGGTGCTCGCGCGGCCCCGGCAGCAGGGGTACCACCTGCCCTGGCTGCGGCGGATCCGTGGCGCGGCCGAGGGGATCGACCTCGGCCCGCTCCATCTGCTGATGCCCCGGCACGGGCACAGCCCGGACTTCCTCTATCCGCCGCCTCTCGGGCCCGCCGCCTCCTTCGAGGAGGAGATCGCGGCCGTACGCGAGACCGATCCCGCGCTCGCCCTGGACGACTTCGCGCGCGCCCTCGCCGACACCCCCGGCGCCGCGGCGACCGACGAGGGGCGGCGGATGCTCGCCGACCCCGCGGGCGCCGTCCATCGGCTCGCCGATCTGCTCCAGGCCGCCTGGGACGCCCTGATCGCGCCCGTGTGGCCCCGGCTGCGCGCCCTCCTCGAAGCCGATGTCGCCTACCACTCCCGCCGACTCGCCGACGGTGGCCTGGAGCGTCTCCTCGGCGAGCTGCACCCCGGCTTCGACTGGGCCGCCGACAGCGCCACCCTCACCGTCGCCTACCGCGGCGAGCACGTCCGCGCCCTGGACGGGCAGGGGCTGGTCCTGATGCCGTCCGTCTTCACCTGGCCCGATGTGGTGAGCGGCTTCGACCCGCCCTGGCAGCCGACCGTCGTCTACCCGGCGCGCGGGATCGGCGGGCTGTGGACCGAGGCCCGCGACCGGACGCCCGACACGCTCGCCCGGCTGCTCGGCCGGGCCCGAGCGGACGTGCTGTGCGCCCTGGACGATCCGGCGGGCACGAGCGCGCTGGCGCACCGCCTCGGACTCGCCCCCTCCTCCGTGTCGGCGCATCTGTCCGTACTGAGGGAGGCCGGCCTGCTGACCTCCCGCCGCTACGGCCATCAGGTGCTCTACGAGCGCACACCGCTCGGCATCGCCCTGACCGCCTCCGGCGGCGCGCACGAGTGAGCCCCCGACCCGGAGGGGGCGGGGGCTCGGCTTCGCGGCGGGTGTTCAGCCTTCCAGGTGGCGTTCCACGGTCGCGACCTTGGAGGCGAGACCGTCCGTGACGCCCGGCCGGATGTCGGCCTTGAGGACCAGCGAGACCCGGGGCGCCCGGGCCTCGACCGCGGCGACGGCGCGCTTGACCACGTCCATCACCTCGTCCCAGTCACCCTCGATCGAGGTGAACATCGCGTCGGTACGGTTCGGCAGCCCCGACTCCCGTACGACCCGGACGGCGTCGGCGACGTACTCGCCGACCTCCTCGCCGACTCCGAGCGGCGTGACCGAGAAGGCGACGATCACGCGTTCACCGTGCCCTCGCGGCGGGCGCGGGAGGCGATGACGGCGTCCTCGGCCTCGCGCTTGAGCTTGCGCTCGGCGAAGAAGCCGCCGAGGGGCAGCACGGAGAGCACGAAGTAGAGCGCCGCCGTCTTGAGGTTCCACTTGGTGCGGTTCCAGGCGTCGAGCCAGAAGACCACGTAGAGGATGAAGAGAATGCCGTGGATCGCTCCCATGACCGGCACCGCGTTGAACTCCGTCGTCCGCTTCAGCACGGAGCAGACCAGCAGAAGCAGGAAGGAGACGGCCTCCGGAGCGGAGACGAGTCGGAGGCGCTGGAGGGAGGAGGCGGTCTTGATGTCCACGGGGGTCACCTTCGGGTGGGAGGGGGGCCGGTGATCTTGTGAATGGATGCACAAGCGTCGCCTCATTGTGGCACCCGACTTTGCTGTCCCTTTGTCCGGGGGCCCCGTAACCTCGCTCCGTGGCAACGTTTCGACTCCAAGGCAGCAAAGTGCTGGCCGTCGACATGACCGGTGACGCCGTCAAGGCGAAGAACGGCTCGATGGTCGCGTACGACGGCCAGATGGCCTTCAAGAAGATGTCCGGCGGCGGTGAGGGCCTGCGCGGCATGGTCACCCGTCGGCTCACCGGCGAGCAGATGGAGGTGATGGAGGTGAAGGGCCAGGGAACCTGCTGGTTCGCCGACCGCGCCTCCGAGATCAACCTCGTCTCCCTGCACGCCGACAAGCTCTATGTCGAGGCGAGCAATCTGCTCTGCACCGACGCGGGGCTGCGCACCGGCACGAGCTTCACCGGGCTGCGCGGCGGAGCGACCGGCAACGGCCTCTTCACGACGACGATCGAGGGCACCGGCCAGGCGGCGATCATGTCGGACGGCCCGGCGGTGGTGCTGCGCGTGACGCCGCAGTACCCGCTCTCGGTCGACCCCGGCGCGTACGTCGCCCACCAGGGCAACCTGCAGCAGAGCTTCCAGTCCGGTGTGACCTTCCGCACCTTCCTGGGCGAGGGCGGCGGCGAGGCGTTCCAGATCCGCTTCGAGGGCGACGGGCTCGTCTACGTGCAGCCGAGCGAGCGCAACACGGTGGGGGGTGACGTCTGATGCCGTTCCGTGAGATCAACTCGAAGATGGTCGAGGCCCAGCTGGTGCCTGGACAGCGCATGTTCAGCCAGCGCGGCGCGATGCTGGCGTACCGCGGCGACGTCACTTTCACGCCGAACATCGCGGGTGGCCAGGGCGGCGTGATGTCGATGATCGGTCGCCGGGTGGCGGGCGAGGCGACCCCGCTGATGACCGTCGAGGGCAACGGCACGGTGATGTTCGGGCACGGCGGCCACCACATCCAGGTGATCCGGCTGACCGGCGACACCCTCTTCGTCGAGGCCGACCGGCTCCTCGCCTTCGACGGCACCCTGGAGCAGGGCACGATGTTCATGGGCTCCCAGGGCGGCGTCATGGGCATGGTGCGCGGCCAGGTGACCGGCCAGGGCCTCTTCACGACGACACTGAAGGGCCACGGCGCGGTCGCGGTCATGGCGCACGGCGGTGTGATCGAGCTGCCGATCACACCGGGACGCGCGGTCCACGTGGACCCGCAGGCTTACGTCGCCCACCACGGCGACGTACGGAACAAGCTCTCCACCGCGCTCGGCTGGCGCGACATGGTGGGGCGCGGCTCGGGCGAGGCGTTCCAGCTGGAGCTGAGCGGCAGTGGTGCGGTGTACGTGCAGGCGTCGGAGGAGAAGCTGTGACCGGTCCCGTCGTCCTCGACCCGCACTCGCTCCCGTCCGACGACAACGTCAATCCGTACACCTTCTGCGTGGAGCTCAAGGGCTCCCAGTGGTTCCTGCAGAAGGGCAAGATGATCGCCTACTACGGGCGGATCGACTTCAACGGCATCGGCCACGGGCGGCTGGACCGTCTGGTCCGTACGTCGTTCCACTCACCGCTGCACGCGAGCGACTGGGTGGTGGCCGAGGGCAGCGGCAAGATGCTGCTCGCCGACCGGGCCTTCGACGTGAACTCGTTCGACCTGGACGAGGGCAATCTGACGATCCGCTCGGGCAATCTGCTGGCGTACCAGCCGACGCTGGCGCTGAAGCAGTCGATCGTGCCGGGGTTCGTGACGCTGATCGGCACGGGCAAGTTCGTGGCGGCGTCCAACGGGCCGGTGGTCTTCATGGAGCCGCCCATGCGGGTGGATCCGCAGGCCCTGGTGGGCTGGGCCGACTGCCCGTCCCCGTGCCACCACTACGACCACGGCTACATGACCGGCGTGATGGGCGGCGTACGGGCGCTGACGGGGATCGGCGGCACCTCGGGCGAGGAGCACCAGTTCGAGTTCGTGGGGGCGGGTACGGTACTGCTCCAGTCGACGGAGCTGCTGATGGCCGAACGGGCGATCGGTCAGACGCCGGCGCAGGCGGGGGTGCCGGGCGGCCATGGACCGCTCGGTTCCGGCCATGGTCAGGGCGGATCCGTACCGCGCCTTCCCGGTCAGCTCGGGGACCTCCAGCGTCGCTTCGGGCTGTAGCCGGTAGTCTGCGGAGTGTGACGTCATCGAACGGCGTCGAGCGCCGTTCGATTCTCCGCACCCGCCGCGTCGGGGCTCCGGGTGCCCGGCGTCACACTCCCTCATTTCGTCCAGCATTCAACTTCTTAGGTAGAATCCATATATGGAGACCGAGACGGCCACCCCCTGGCTCAACGACGCCGAGCAGTGTGCATGGCGCACGTATCTGGACGTCAACAGGATGCTGACGTACCAGCTGGAGAAGGACCTCCAGCCCTTCGGCCTGACCATCAACGACTACGAGATTCTGGTGAATCTGTCGGAGTCGGCGGAACGGCGTCTGCGCATGAGCGACCTCGCGACCGCGACGCTGCAGTCCAAGAGCCGGCTCTCGCACCAGATCACCCGCATGGAGAACGCGGGGCTCGTGCGCCGTGAGAACTGCGAGTCGGACCGCCGCGGCCTGTACGCGGTCCTGACCGACCACGGTATGGACACGATGCGGAAGGTGGCACCGCACCACGTCGAATCGGTGCGCAAGCACTTCATCGACCAGCTCAGCTCCGAGGCGCTCGGCGACCTCCACGAGTCGCTGAAGCCGGTGGCGGAGCAGCTGCGGGGCCGCCGAGGCAAGCCGTAGCGACATGGAGAAGGCCCGGTACGCGTCCGCGTACCGGGCCTTCTTCGCGTGCGTCGGGTCAGTTGCCCGTCAGGCTCGCGATCAGCTCGTCGGAGGCCGCGTACGGGTCCAGTTCACCCGCCACGATCCGCTCCGCCAGCGCGTCCAGGCGGCGGTCGCCGTGCAGATCGCCGATGCGCTCACGCAGCGCCGTGACGGCGATCGTCTCCACCTCGCGCGCCGAACGCGCCCGGCGGCGCTCCGCCAGGACGCCGTGCTCCTCCATCCACGCACGGTGCTTCTCGAGCGCCTCGACGACCTCGTCGATGCCCTCGCCACGCGCCGCGACCGTCTTGACGATCGGCGGCCGCCAGTCGCCCGGCCCGCGCGCCTCGCCCAGGCCCAGCATGTGGTTCAGCTCGCGGGCCGTCGCGTCCGCGCCGTCCCGGTCCGCCTTGTTCACCACGTACACGTCGCCGATCTCCAGGATGCCCGCCTTCGCGGCCTGGATCCCGTCGCCCATGCCCGGAGCGAGGAGCACCACCGAGGTGTCGGCCTGGGAGGCGATCTCCACCTCCGACTGCCCGACGCCCACCGTCTCCACGAGGATCACGTCGCAGCCCGCCGCGTCCAGGACGCGGATCGCCTGCGGGGCCGACCAGGCGAGCCCGCCCAGGTGGCCGCGGGTCGCCATCGAGCGGATGTAGACGCCCGGGTCGGAGGCGTGCTCCGACATCCGGACCCGGTCGCCGAGCAGCGCTCCCCCGCTGAACGGGGACGAGGGGTCGACGGCCAGGACGCCGACCCGCTTGCCCGCCCGCCGGTAGGCGGCGACCAGCGCGGACGTCGACGTGGACTTGCCGACACCGGGCGAGCCCGTCAGGCCCACCACGTACGCGCCACCGGTGAGCGGCGCCAGCGCCGCCATCACCTCACGCAGCTGCGGGGACGCCCCCTCCACGAGCGAGATCAGCCGGGCCACGGCGCGCGGCCGGCCCTCCCGTGCCTGGGCGACCAGTTCGGGGACGTCCACCATGTTCAACCGCTCCTTGCTTCCGGGACTACTTGCCGGGTACGCGAACGATCAGAGCGTCACCCTGACCGCCGCCGCCGCACAGCGCCGCCGCGCCGACGCCGCCGCCGCGCCGCTTGAGCTCCAGGGCCAGGTGGAGCACCACACGGGCGCCGGACATGCCGATCGGGTGTCCCAGGGCGATCGCGCCACCGTTGACGTTCACCTTTTCCGGGGTCACGCCCAGGTCCTTCATTGACTGGACGGCGACGGCCGCGAACGCCTCGTTGATCTCGATGAGGTCGAGGTCCTCGACGCCCAGGCCCTCCTTCTTCAGGGCGTGCTGGATCGCGTTGGACGGCTGCGACTGGAGCGAGTTGTCCGGGCCCGCCACATTGCCGTGGGCGCCGATCTCGGCGATCCACTCCAGGCCCAGCTCCTCCGCCTTGGCCTTGCTCATCACGACCACGGCGGCGGCGCCGTCCGAGATCTGCGAGGAGGTGCCGGCGGTGATGGTGCCGTCCTTGGCGAAGGCCGGACGGAGCTTGCCGAGCGACTCGACGGTGGTCTCGCCGCGGATGCCCTCGTCCTTGGAGAAGACGACCGGCTCGCCCTTGCGCTGCGGGATCTCGACCGGGGTGATCTCGGCCTCGAAGATGCCGTTCTTCTGCGCGGCGGCGGCGCGCTGGTGCGACAGCGCGGCGATCTCGTCCTGCTCGGGGCGGGCGATGCCGAGGCGGGTGTTGTGCTTCTCGGTGGACTCGCCCATCGCGATGTTCTCGAAGGCGTCGGTGAGGCCGTCGTACGCCATGGCGTCGAGCATCTCGATGGCACCGTACTTGAAGCCCTCGCGGGACTTCGGCAGCAGGTGCGGGGCGTTGGTCATCGACTCCTGGCCGCCGGCGACGACCACGTCGAACTCACCCGCGCGGATGAGCTGGTCGGCGAGGGCGATGGCGTCGAGGCCGGACAGACACACCTTGTTGATGGTGAGGGCCGGGACGTTCATCGGGATGCCGGCCTTGACGGCGGCCTGGCGGGCGGGGATCTGGCCGGCGCCCGCCTGGAGCACCTGGCCCATGATCACGTACTGCACCTGGTCGCCGCCGATGCCGGCCCGGTCGAGCGCGGCCTTGATGGCGAAGCCGCCCAGCTCCGCGCCGGAGAAGGACTTGAGGGAACCGAGCAGCCGTCCCATGGGCGTGCGGGCGCCCGAGACGATCACTGAGGTGGTACCGGTCGTTCCAGACATGAGGCACAGCCCCTTGAGATGAGGAGTGAACGAGGGTTTACCGCCAATGTACTGAGCGGTGCCGCGGCTGGTCACCGGCCAGCCGGTGTGATGGCGCGCACGTTGCGTAACCATGGCCGGAGCGCTGCACTGGAGAAATGCTGACGCGAATCGACCACATCGGGATCGCCTGTTTCGACCTCGACAAGACTGTCGAGTTCTACCGTGCGACCTACGGTTTCGAGGTGTTCCACTCCGAGGTGAACGAGGAGCAGGGCGTCCGCGAAGCCATGCTCAAGATCAACGACACCTCCGACGGCGGCGCCTCGTACCTCCAGCTCCTGGAACCCACCCGCGAGGACTCCGCGGTGGGCAAGTGGCTGGCCAAGAACGGCGAGGGAGTGCACCACATCGCCTTCGGCACCGCCGATGTCGACGGGGACGCCGCGGACATCCGCTCCAAGGGTGTCCGGGTCCTCTACGACGAGCCGAGGATCGGCTCCATGGGCTCCCGCATCACCTTCCTCCACCCCAAGGACTGCCACGGCGTACTGACCGAACTGGTCACCTCTGCCGACCCCTCCTCAACGGAGCACTGACCTCCGGATTCCTGGCCCGGTAGAGTGGGCGGCTCCGGGCCGGGGCCGGTCGGTGCCGCATGCCATGCGGCGTCGAAGTCGGGGTATCCGATCTGCCACGATTCCCGGGGGGCCGTTCTCCGGGGAACGGTGCTCGTTGGAGTGTTGCGACCAGGGGACGGATGGGACCGCGCAGTGCGGGGCTACGAACACCAGGAGAGCCACCGAGCTGAAGACGACCATCTTTCGCGGTTCGAAGCCGAGATGGACCGGCTGAAGACCGAGCGGGAGAAGGCCGTCCAGCACGCCGAGGACCTCGGTTACCAGGTCGAGGTCTTGCGTGCCAAGCTCCACGAGGCGCGCCGGACCATCGCATCCCGCCCCGCGTTCGACAGCGCGGACATCGGCTACCAGGCCGAGCAGCTCCTGCGGAACGCGCAGATCCAGGCCGACCAGCTGCGCCAGGACGCCGAGCGCGAGCTGCGCGAGGCCCGCGCCCAGACCCAGCGCATCCTGCAGGAGCACGCCGAGCACCAGGCCCGGCTCCAGGCAGAGCTGCACGCCGAGGCCGTCCAGCGCAGGCAGCGCCTGGACCAGGAGCTGTCGGAGCGCCGCCAGACCGTCGAGGCGCACGTCAACGAGAACGTCGCCTGGGCCGAGCAGCTGCGGGCCCGTACGGAGTCCCAGGCCCGCCGCCTGATGGAGGAGTCCCGCGCCGACGCCGAGCAGTCGCTCGCCGGCGCACGCGCCGAGGCCACCCGGCTCGCCGAGGAGACCCGGCAGCGGGTCGGCGCGGAGGCGGAGGCCGCCCGTGCCGAGGCCGAAGCGATTCTGCTGCGCGCCCGCAAGGACGCCGAGCGGCTCCTGAACGCCGCGTCCACGCAGGCGCAGGAGGCCACCAGCCACGCCGAGCAACTGCGTTCCTCCACCACCGTCGAGACCGAGCAGGCCCGTCAGCAGGCCACCGAGCTGTCCCGCTCCGCCGAGCAGCGGCTGCAGGAGGCCGAGGACCGGCTGCGCGAGGCGCGGGCGGAGGCCGAGAAGGCGCTGTCCGAGGCCAAGGAGGCGGCCGCCAAGCAGCTGTCGTCCGCGGAGTCCGTCAACGAGCAGCGCACCCGTACCGCGAAGGCGGAGATCGCCCGGCTCGTCGGCGAGGCGACCAAGGAGGCCGAGACCCTCAAGGCCGAGGCCGAGGAGAAGCTCCGCGAGGCGACCGCCGAGGCGGAGAAGCTGGTCTCCGAGGCCTCCGACAAGGCGCGCACGGTCGCGGCCGAGGACTCCGCCGCCGCCCTGGCCAAGGCGGCCAGGACCGCCGAGGAGGTCCTCACCAAGGCGTCCGAGGACGCCCAGACGACCACCCGCAAGGCCTCCGAGGAGGCCGACCGCATCCGCCGCGAGGCCGAGGCGGAGGCCGACCGGCTGCGCAACCAGGCCGAGGAGCAGGCCGACGAGGTGCTCGGCTCGGCCAAGGACGACACCAAGGAGTACCGCGCCAGGACGGTCGAGCTGCAGGAGGAGGCGCGCCGGCTGCGCGGCGAGGCCGAGCAGCTGCGGGCCGAGGCGATCGCCGAGGGCGAGAAGATCCGCGGCGAGGCCCGGCGCGAGGCCGTCCAGCAGATCGAGGAGGCGGCCAGGACCGCCGAGGAGCTGCTGACCAAGGCCCGTACCGACGCCGACGAGCTGCGCGCGAGCGCGGGCGCCGAGGGCGATCGGGTCCGCTCGGAGGCGATGGAGCGCGCCCAGACGCTGCGCACCCAGGCCGAGGAGACGCTGGAGCGCACCCGCGCCGAGGCCGAGCGGATGCGTACGGAGGCCGAGGAGCAGGCCGAGTCGGTCAAGGAGGCCGCCGAGCGGGACGCGGCCACGCTGCGCGAGGACGCCGAGCGGGCGGCCGAGGCCCGGCACGCGGAGGCCGCCGACGAGCTCACCCGGCTGCACACCGAGGCCGAGACGCGGGTCGAGACCGCCGAGCAGGCGCTGACCGACGCCCGCGCCGAGAGCGAGCGGCTCCGGCGCGAGGCCGCGGAGGAGACCGAGCGGCTCCGCACGGAGGCCGCGGAGCGTATCCGTACGCTCCAGGCGCAGGCCGAGCAGGAGGCCGAGCGGCTGCGCACGGAGGCCGCGTCGGACGCGTCCACGTCGCGCGCCGAGGCCGAGTCCGCGGCCGTACGACTGCGCACGGAGGCCTCGACGGAGGCCGAGCGGCTGAAGTCGGAGGCACAGGAGACCGCCGACCGGGTACGGGCCGAGGCCGGGGCCGCCGCCGAGCGGGTCGCCACCGAGGCCGCAGAGGCGCTGGCCGCCGCGCAGGAGGAGGCCAACCGGCGCCGCCGGGAGGCCGAGGAGACGCTGGAGTCCGCCCGTTCCGAGGCCGACCGCGAGCGTCAGCACGCCCGCGAGCAGTCCGAGGATCTCCTCGCCTCCGCCCGCAAGCGGGTGGAGGAGGCCCAGACCGAGGCCCACCGCCTGGTCGAGGAGGCGGACCGGCGGGCCACGGAGATGGTGTCCGCGGCCTCGCGAGCCGCGCAGGAGGTCCGCGATTCGGTCGCGGGTCTGCGCGAGCAGGCCGAGGAGGAGATCACCGGTCTGCGCAGCGCCGCCGAGCACGCGGCGGAGCGCACCAGGACCGAGGCGCAGGAGGAGGCGGACCGGGTCCGCGCCGACGCGTACGAGGAGCGGGAGAGGGCCACCGAGGACGCCAACCGCGTCCGTACGCGCGCCCAGGAGGAGTCCGAGGCCGCGAATTCGCTGGCCGAGCGGACGGTCGCGGACGCGATCGCCGAGTCGGAGAAGCTGCGCGCGGACACCGCCGAGTACGCGCAGCGGGTACGGACCGAGGCGTCGGACGCGCTGGGCGCCGCCGAGCAGGACGCGGCCCGCACCCGGGCGGACGCCCGCGAGGACGCCAACCGCATCCGCTCCGAGGCGGCGACGGAGGCCGACCGGCTCACGGCCGAGGCCGAGGAGCTGATCACGCTCGCCCGCACGGAGGGCGAGCAGGTCCTCGACGAGGCCCGCAAGGCCGCCGACAAGCGGCGCGCGGACGCGGCCGAGCAGGCGGACTCCCTCATCGCGGAGGCCACGAGCGAGGCCGAGCGGATCGCGGCGGAGGCCGGCGACGAGGCGGAGCGGCTGCGGGCCGAGGCCGCCGAGAACGTGGGGCAGGCGCAGCAGGCCGTCGAGCGGATCCGCGCCGAGGGCGAGCGGCTGCGCGCGGAGGCCGAGGCGGCGGCGGAGCAGATGCGTTCCGAGGCGCGGGCCGAGGCCGACCGTACGCTCGACGAGGCGCGCGAGGCCGGTGCCAAGCGCCGCTCGGACGCGGCCGAGCAGGCCGACCAGCTGATGGCGAAGGCTCAGGAGGAGGCGCTGCGCGCCACCGCCGAGGCGGAGTCGCAGGCGGACACGATGGTCGGCGCGGCCCGTCAGGAGGCCGAGCGGATCGTGGCCGAGGCGACCGTCGAGGGCAACTCTCTGGTGGAGAAGGCGCGTACGGACGCGGACGAGCTCCTGGTGGGCGCCCGCAGCGACGCGACGGCCATAAGGGAGCGGGCCGAGGAGCTGCGCGGCCGGATCGAGGGCGAGATCGAGGAGCTGCACGAGCGGGCGCGGCGTGAGACGGCCGAGCAGATGAAGACGGCGGGGGAGCGCGTCGACAAGCTGGTGAAGGCCGCCACCGAGCAGCAGGCCGAGGCCGAGGCGAAGTCCAAGGACATGCTCTCCGAGGCGAGTTCGGAGGCGAGCAAGGTCCGGATCGCGGCGGTACGGAAGGCGGAGGCGCTGCTCAAGGAGGCCGAGCAGAAGAAGGCCTCGCTGGTCGGCGAGGCGGAGCGGATCAAGGCGGAGGCCGAGACCGAGGCCGAGCAGATGATCTCCGAGGGCAAGCGGGACCTGGATGTGCTCGTGCGCCGTCGCGAGGACATCAATGCCGAGATCTCCCGTGTCCAGGACGTCCTCGAAGCGTTGGAGTCTTTCGAGGCGCCGGGAGCGAAGTCCGCCGGTGCGAAGGACGATGTCAAGGCGGGTGCGTCGGCGGGGGCAACACGTTCGAGTGGCAAGTCCTCCGACGGCTAGCCACTCAAAAGGCTGGACATTCTCCATATCAAACGGGCATCCGCTCGATGACACGCCGCTTCGGCCCCTAGGATTCCCCCTAACACCTCACCGGTCTCATTCGACAGGAACCCCATGAGCGACACTTCCTCCCCCTTCGGCTTCGAGCTCGTGCGGCGTGGTTACGACCGCGGTCAGGTGGACGACCGCATTACCAAGCTCGTCGCCGACCGTGACAGTGCTCTGGCCCGAATCACCTCTCTGGAAAAGCGCATCGAGGAGCTCCACCTCGAGACGCAGAACGCCCAGGCCCAGGTCACCGACGCGGAGCCGTCGTACGCCGGCCTCGGTGCTCGCGTCGAGAAGATCCTCCGCCTCGCCGAGGAGGAGGCGAAGGACCTGCGCGAGGAGGCCCGTCGCGCCGCCGAGCAGCACCGCGAGCTGGCCGAGTCTGCCGCCCAGCAGGTGCGCAACGACGCCGAGTCCTTCGCCGCGGAGCGCAAGACGAAGGCCGAGGACGAGGGCGTTCGGATCGTCGAGAAGGCACAGGGTGAGGCCAACTCGCTGCGTGCCGAGGCGCAGAAGGACGCGCAGTCCAAGCGCGAGGAGGCGGACGCGCTCTTCGAGGAGACCCGCGCCAAGGCCGCCCAGGCAGCCGCGGACTTCGAGACCAACCTGGCCAAGCGCCGCGAGCAGTCGGAGCGCGACCTGGCCTCGCGTCAGGCCAAGGCCGAGAAGCGCCTCGCCGAGATCGAGCACCGCGCCGAGCAGCTCCGCCTGGAGGCCGAGAAGCTGCGCACGGACGCGGAGCGCCGGGCCCGCCAGACGGTGGAGACCGCGCAGCGCCAGGCCGAGGACATCGTGGCCGACGCGAACGCCAAGGCCGACCGGATCCGCTCGGAATCGGAGCGCGAGCTGGCGGCGCTGACGAACCGCCGCGACTCGATCAACGCCCAGCTGACCAACGTCCGCGAGATGCTGGCGACGCTGACCGGTGCCGCCGTGGCGGCCGCCGGCTCCCCGATCGACGACGAGCCGGCCACCCGCGGCGTCCCGGCGCAGCAGACCCGGTGAGCACCGCGTCCACGCCGTCCCGGTAACCGGAACGCGAACGACCACAAAACCCTCCGCCATTCCAGTGGCGGAGGGTTTTGCGCACCCGTAGCGTGGTCGCATGATCGAGCTCGAGGCCCTGACGAAACGGTTCGGAACGAAGACGGCCGTCGACCATCTCTCCTTCCAGGTCCGGCCCGGCGTGGTCACCGGCTTCCTCGGGCCCAACGGCGCGGGCAAGTCGACGACCATGCGCATGATGCTCGATCTGGACAACCCGACCAGCGGTACGGTCCGGATCGACGGCAAGCACTACCGCGAGCTCCAGGAGCCGTTGAAGTACATCGGGGCGCTGCTCGACGCCAAGGCGATGCACGGCGGCCGGTCCGCGTACAACAACCTGCTCTGTCTCGCGCAGTCCAACCGCATCCCGTCGAGCCGGGTCGGCGAGGTCCTCGATCTGGTCGGTCTGACGGCGGTCGCGCGGAAGAAGTCGAAGGGCTTCTCCCTCGGCATGGGACAGCGGCTGGGAATCGCGTCGGCGCTGCTCGGTGATCCCGAGATCCTGATGTTCGACGAACCCGTCAATGGTCTGGACCCTGAGGGAATTCACTGGATCCGCAATCTGATGAAGGCGCTCGCGGCCGAGGGCCGGACGATCTTCGTTTCCAGCCATCTGATGAGTGAAATGGCCCTGACGGCCGATCATCTGATCGTGATCGGCCAGGGAAAACTGCTGGCCGACACCTCGATGGCGGATTTCATCCACCAGAATTCGCGGAGCTATGTACGGCTGCGTTCGCCGCAGCAGGAGCGGCTGCGGGACCTCCTGCACGCCAATGGCTTCACCCCCGTCGAAGCGGGCAACGGGACGCTGGAGGTGGACGGGGCCACCACCGAGAAGCTCGGTGAACTGGCCGCCGAGAACCAGCTCGTGCTGCACGAGCTGAGCTCCCAGCGCGCCTCCCTGGAGGAGGCGTTCATGCAGATGACGGCCGGCGCGGTGGAGTACCACGCGCACGGCACGGACGTACACGGCGCGGACGCGCCCGCCGCCGGCCCCCGCTGGGGCGAGAACACCAAGGGAGCCTGAACGATGGCAGCGGTATCCGCGGTCCTCCAGTCGGAGTGGACCAAGATCCGGACGGTCTCCTCGACCGTCTGGACGCTGGCGAGCGCGCTCCTGGTGACGGTGGCGATGAGCGCCGCGCTCTGCGCCCTGCTGAAGTCGACCTTCTCGGATCTCTCCGAGGCCGAGCAGGCGACCTTCGACCCGACCTTCGTCAGCTTCTCCGGGATGGTGCTCGGCCAGCTGGCGATGGTGGTCTTCGGCGTCCTCGTGGTCGGCACCGAGTACAGCTCGGGCATGATCCGTACGTCTCTGGCGGCGGTGCCGCAGCGGGCGACCTTCATCTTCAGCAAGATCGCGGTGGCCGGGGCGCTCGCCCTGGTGGTGGGCCTCGCGACCAGCTTCCTGTCGTTCTTCCTGGGCCAGGCCCTGCTGGGTGAGCACCGCACCTCCCTGGGCGCGGACAATGTGCTGCGGGCGGTCGTGGGCGGCGGCCTCTACATGGGCCTGATAGCGCTCTTCTCGATGGGTGTGGCGACGATGCTGCGCTCCTCGATGCTCTCGCTCGGCATCCTGGTGCCGTTCTTCTTCCTGGTCTCGCAGATCCTCTCCGCCGTGCCGAAGGCCAAGGAGGTGGCGCTCTACTTCCCCGACCAGGCCGGCTCCAAGATCATGCAGGTCGTCCCGGACGCCATGAACACGGAGGAGGCTCCGTACGGCCCCTGGGGCGGGCTCGGCATCATGCTGATCTGGGTGGCGGTCGCGCTGCTCGGCGGCTACCTGGTCCTGAAGAAGCGGGACGCGTGAACCCGTAGGTCCCTCGCCCCGGCCGTCTCCGGCGCCCTCAGCCCGTCGCGGTGGGGTCCCGGGGGGCCGGGAGGACGCCCGGCGGCCGGCCCTCGTCGGGGAGGACCGCGTCGAACTCCGGCCAGCCCCGCCAGTCCCACACATCGACGGCCGTGTCCGGGTGGAGCGGCACGAAGCGGCCGCGCTCGAAGTCGTCGCCGTCCAGGTCGAACCACCGCTCGTCGACGACCTCGGTGCCGAGGCCGACGGTCCGCGCGGTCAGCCGGACCAGCAGCTTCACGCCCACCGAGTCCGAGAGGTCCTTGCCCTGGATCTCGCGGAAGGGGAGCGTGTCCGCGGGTGCGTCCAGCGGTATCCACACGGTGAAGGGCGCCCCGCGCTCCACCGCGAGCCAGGCGCGCTCGTCGGCCGGCTCGCCCTTCTCGTCGAGGACCTTGAGCCACTTCTTGTAGATGACGAGGCTGCCGTCGTGGGGTGACCTCTCCAGGTAGCGAAGGTGCACCCGGGCGCGCAGGTCGACCACCGAGAGGTTGTCGAGGTAGTTGTAGAAGCGCACCGCGATGATGCCGTCCTCGCTGTCGGCGTGGGCCCGCGCGTATCCGGGGAAGTCGGCCGCCCAGGCGTGGGAGATGCTGGCTCGCTTCCGCCAGATGAAGGGCCGCAGCGCGAAGAGCTTGATCAGCACGATGCCGAGCACGACGGCGGGCGCCAGCGCGCCGGTCACGGAGGCGACGGAGGCCAGCAGCTGATGGGCCAGGTTCTGGTCCTGCGGGCTGAGGTTGTCCGTGCCGACGCAGGCCCGCAGCGCTTCGAGCGCGGTGCTCACCAGCCCCTCGACGTCACCGAACCGGTCGGCCAGCGAGGTCGGCGACGACTCCGTGAGGGTCCAGACGACCGCGATGACGACGGCGAGCGCCATCAGCGCGCCGAGCGTCATGGCCATCAGGACGTGGACCGAACGCCCGGCGATCCACCATCGCACGGACGTGCGACGTCTGGGATGGGGACGGCGCGCCCGCCTCATCCAACTCCCGGTCACCAGCAACTTCACTTCCCCCCAAGTGAATTGACGCAGGGTCCACATTCTGCCCCACCGGATGTGTGTCCGGTATACGCGACGACCCACGTCCCGTACGCTCTCCGGGAGAAGATCCGGCACGGCCGGTGCACCGCCCCACCTGCACGACCTCGAAGGGCTCATGTGATGGACCGCAGCCTGGCAGCCCTCGGCCTGGACGACGTGGCCGTCGAGCGTCCCCTGATCTATCCCGGACGCCCGGTGACGGAGCCTTCGCTCCTCCTCGACGACGAGCTGCTGCCCCTGGACGTCCGGGCGACGCGCCTGGGCGACTGGACGGTCGATCAGGGCGGACGGCTCGACGAGGTCCTGACGATGCACGGGCAGGAGCCCGTCGGGCGTCGTCATCCGGTGATCGCCGTCGGCTCCAACGCCTCACCGGGCCAGGTGCGCCACAAGCTGCGCCGGCTGAACCTGCCGGTGTCCGTCCCCATGGTCCCGGTGCGGGTCAGCGGGATCGGAGTCGGCTGCTCCGGCCACATCAGTCCCGCCGGGTACGTGGCGGGCACCCCGTTCGTCGATCACACCGCCCACGCCACGCTGGTCGTCACCTGGCTCGACGCGCGCCAGCTCAAGGCGGTCGACGACACCGAGTTCCCGGACTACCGGCGCGCGATCCTGCCGGGTGACCTCTTCGACATGACGATGCCGTCCCGAGAGCGCCTCGGCGGGGCGTACATCTACTTCAGCGCGCACGGCGTGCTGGCCCCCGACGGGACGCGTCCGCTGCCGGGCGGCGGCGACCAGGCGACCCTCCTCGACGGGCTGCTCACCGGCTCGTCCCGGCTCCGGGAGCTGCTGGGTCGGGACGCCGCCTCCTGGGTCGACCGGGCAGGCCAGGACCCGGGCACACGCGCGGGTGGCACGAAGATCTTCGGCGAGGAGGGCTGGGTCCTTCCGCAGACCGATTTCCTCCCCTATCTCGACGAGTCCGCCGAGCTGCGGTCGTACGACGACCTGCCCGCACTCGCGGACTCCCTGCCGAACCGAACCGGTAACGGCTGATCGGACTTCGCCGGAACCGTCAATGGCTCGATAAGCTCCTAGCTCATACGGGGGGCTACGCCAGTCGGGAGCCCCGACGACGACCTGAACTGTCGATGGGGCTGGAGAATGATCGAGGCAGTCGGCCTGACGAAGCGCTACGGCGCCAAGACGGCCGTGTACAACCTTTCCTTCCACGTGCGGCCGGGGACCGTCACCGGCTTCCTGGGACCCAACGGCTCCGGCAAGTCCACGACCATGCGCATGATCCTCGGGCTCGACCAGCCCACCTCCGGGCATGTCACGATCGGCGGTCATCCGTTCCGGCAGCTGCCGAACGCGCCCCGCCAGGTCGGTGCGCTGCTCGACGCCAAGGCGGTGCACGGCGGACGCAGCGCACGCAGCCATCTGCTCTCGCTCGCCCAGCTCGCCGGCATCCCGGCGCAGCGGGTCGACGAGGTCCTCGGGGTCGTCGGCCTCCAGGACGTCGCCAAGCGCCGCTCCAAGGGCTTCTCGCTCGGCATGGGGCAGCGGCTCGGGATCGCGGCCGCGCTGCTCGGCGACCCGCAGGTGCTGCTCTTCGACGAGCCCGTCAACGGACTCGACCCCGAGGGCATCCTCTGGGTCCGCAACCTCATGAAGAAGCTCGCCTCCGAGGGGCGGACGGTCTTCGTCTCCAGCCACCTCATGAGCGAGATGGCGCTGACGGCCGACCACCTGATCGTGATCGGCCGCGGCCAGCTGATGGCCGACATGAGCGTCAAGGACTTCATCTCGGCGAACTCGGCGGACTTCGCCCGCGTGCGGACCCCGCAGACGGAGCCCCAGCAGCGGGAGAAGCTGACGGCAGCGCTGACCGAGGCCGGCGGCCAGGTGATGTCCGAGCCGGACGGCGCGCTGCGCGTGACCGGTCTGCCGCTGCCCCGGATCAGCGACCTGGCGCACGACGCGGACGTACGGCTCTGGGAGCTGTCCCCGCACCAGGCCTCGCTGGAGGAGGCGTACATGCGGCTGACGCAGGGCGCCGTGGACTACCGCTCCACCGAGGACCAGCTGGCCCATCTCCAGCAGCCCCAGCCGCACGGACACGGGTACGCCGTGCCGCCGCAGCCGGTGGTCCAGGACGTGCCGCAGCAGGGCTGGTACGCCCCGCCGCCGCCCGGACAGAACCCCTACGCCACCCCGCAGAGCGAGCCCGGCAAGAACGACGAGGACGCCCGATGACCGCCCCCGCCCCCTACTCGTACGTCTCCCCCATCCCCGTGCGCAAGGCGCACCTGGGTGACGCGATCGCGTCGGAGTGGACCAAGATCCGTTCCCTGCGCTCCACCATGTGGACGCTGGGGGTGATGGTGCTGCTGATGCTGGGCATCGGTCTCGGCGTCGCCGCGATCGTGGCGGCGTCGGACGTGCCGACCGAGAGCGAGTCGGCGCTCGGTCTCGGCTTCTTCGGCGTGCTGCTCGGCTCGATCTGCGTGATCACGCTGGGAGTGCTGACCATCGCCTCCGAGTACGGCACGGGCATGATCCGCACCACGCTCACCGCCTGCCCGAGCCGCGCCCGGGTGCTGACGGCGAAGGCGATCGTCTTCTTCGCGCTCGTCTTCACGATCACCACGGTCACGGCAGGCATCGTCGCCGTGGCGCAGGTGGCGATGGTGGACCAGGCCCAGGAGCCCACCTCGGGGGAGTGGCTGCGGGCCACCGTCGGCGTCGGCCTGTTCATGGCCGAGCTCGGACTGCTGGCGCTCTCGATCGGCGCGATCATCCGGCACTCGGCGGGCGCGATCACCATCATGATCGGCGTACTGCTGCTCCCGCTGGTCGCCGCCATGTTCATGTTCTCGGAGTCGCTGGCCACGGTGCAGGACTGGCTGCTCGACTACGCGATCCCGAGCCAGCTCATCGCCCTGTACGCGGGCAAGGCGGCCATGAGCGAGTCCGGGCCCGCGGGCTGGGACCCGGTGTGGATCCTGCTGGTCATCACGGCCGCGACGATCGGCGGCGCGTACGCCCTGCTGAACAGCCGGGACGTCTGACCGAGGACCCCTAGTACCTCGGCGCGTTACGGGACCGCTGCACCCTGGAGGTGCGGCGGTCCTTCGCGTTCCAGCAGGCCTTGTGCCAGTGCCTGCGGTCGTCCACTCCCCCGTACTCCGGCCATGCCACCACGTGCGGCGCGCCGCCGGGGATCTCCTGGTCGCAGCCGGGGCAGCGGTAGCGCTTCCCGGGCGCGCTGGCGCCGGCGACATGGCGGACGTACCACTCCTCGCCCTGCCAGGTCTCGCTGCGCTGCGAGCCCCCGTACCGGTCGCCCGACTCAGCCTGAGGTTCGGGCTTCTCGCCGCCACTGGGACGGTTGCGACGCGGGGACACGTAATCACCTCACGGGGCCGGGGGCAGGAACACGGACGGTTCTCTCCAGCCTACGGGCCGCGACACGGTGGCCCCGTCCACCCTCCAGGCCGAATCAGCGGAAAATCGCAAGAACTTCATACAAGGCCGTTGCCTTTGGCACGTGTCAGACGTTGTTGCCAGTACGAGGGGGAGAAACGCGTCGGCCGCAAGGAGGCAGAAGGCGATGCGCGTGGGTACGTTTGTTCTGGCCGCCCAGTTCCCGGGTCAGGGCCAGGGCGAGGCGCTGCACCGGGCGGTACGGACCGCCGAGGTGGCCGAGGAGGCGGGGCTCGACTCCGTCTGGCTCGCCGAGCACCATTTCGTTCCGTACGGAGTATGTCCGTCGGCCGTGACCCTGGCGGCGCTGCTGCTGGGCCGCACACGCCGCCTCCGGGTCGGCACGGCGGTCAGCGTGCTGCCGACCGCCCATCCGGTGGCGCTGGGCGAGCAGGCCGCGTTGCTCCATCTGACGTCCGGCGGCCGTTTCACGCTCGGGGTGGGCAGAGGCGGGCCATGGGTCGATCTGGAGGTGTTCGGAGCCGGTCTGCCGGCGTACGAGCAGGGCTTCCCCGAATCGCTCGACCTGCTGCTGCGCTGGCTCTCCGAGCCCCGGGTATCGGCCGAGGGAGAACGATTCGCCTTCCGCGAGGTGGCCGTCGTGCCACGCCCCGGCGAGCTCATCGGCGGGGACGCGGCGCCCGAGGTCGTCGTCGCCTGCACCTCCCCCAAGAGCGTCAAGCTGGCCGCCGAGCGCGGTCTGCCGATGCTGCTCGGGATGCACTGCGGGGACGAGGACAAGGCCGAGATGGTGGCCGCCTGGGCACGGTGCGCGCGGGAGGCCGGGCGCACACCCGACGAGATCGCGCGGATCGGCGCCGGGCATGTATCGGCGGGCGTCGCCCAGCTCGCCGACCGCGGGGCGGACGCGGCCGAGGCCCTGGTGAAGGCGATGCCGGGCTGGCTGAAGCAGGGCCTCGACGCCCATGTGACGGTGGACGGCCGGCACCGCGCGATGCGGGACCCCGTCGCGTACACGGAGCTGCTGTGCGGGCTGCACCCGGTGGGTACGCCCCGGCGCGCGGCGGACCGGCTCGCGGCGACCTCGGAGCGTACGGGCATCACGCGCTTCGCGCTGCTCGCCGAGGGCACGGGCGATCTCGCGGCCACCGAGGAGAACGTACGGCGGCTGGGGGCCGAGGTGCTCCCCCTGCTGGTCTGAGTTCATGGATGGTTCGGGTGTGATGCCGCCGCTCCGGCACCTCTCGCATGGTTCGCGTCTCCCGCGATGCGGAGCGGCAGCACCGTGTGTCAGCAGTCGCGAAGTTCCGGCGACTGGTTGAGCAGCTGACCCCGTACGGAGGTGAAGCGGGCGAGCCGCTCGTCCACCGCGGGGTCCAGCGGGAACACCGCCACGCGGTGGCAGTTCTGGAAGGCCAGACGCACCCCGAAGTGCCGTTGCAGCGCACCACGGATCGCATCACTCGCGAGTGCACGCAACAGCTGACCACGTGCCTGCTCGTTCGGCGGCGGCGTCTGGTTGTCGGCGAACTCTCCACCGTCCACCTTCAGCTGAGCCACCAGAGAACTGATCATCTCCCATGCGTAGGGCAGGGAGGTCCGGACGCAGTCGACGAAGTCGGCTTCGTCGACCTCGCCTCGCTCGGCCTGTTCCAACAGCGCCGGTGAGACGTCGAGCGACATGGGTTCTCCTCTCGCGACCCCGACGGGCGGGGTCTTACGGGCAGGGATGAAGGGCCCCCCGCACGACACGCTGCGTGCACGGACGGCGACCTCCTGCTTCCACGGTAAGCGCGTCCTTCGGAGCGCACCAGGAGATTGGGAACACAACCGGCCAATAACCGACGGAGGTTGGGCGGGCGTTAAGAGCCGAATCGCGCGGAAGAGCGTGCGTCTTGTAGCGTTGCCGACCATGCGTCTCGTCATCGCCCGTTGTTCCGTGGACTACGCGGGCCGGCTCACCGCCCACCTGCCCTCCGCCCCCCGTCTGATCCTGGTCAAGGCAGACGGCAGCGTCTCCATCCACGCGGACGACCGGGCGTACAAACCGCTCAACTGGATGTCCCCGCCGTGCACCCTCAAGGAGGGTGCAGACGGTGAGGCCGGCATCTGGACCGTGGTGAACAAAGCGGGCGAGAAACTGATCATCACGATGGAGGAGATCCTGCACGACTCCTCGCACGAGCTCGGGGTGGACCCGGGTCTCATCAAGGACGGCGTGGAAGCGCACCTCCAGGAGCTGCTCGCCGACCGGATCGAGACCCTCGGCGAGGGCCACACGATGATCCGCCGTGAGTACCCGACGGCGATCGGCCCGGTGGACATCCTGTGCCGGGACGCCGACGGGGCGACGGTCGCGGTGGAGATCAAGCGTCGCGGCGAGATCGACGGCGTGGAGCAGCTGACCCGCTACCTCGAACTGCTGAACCGCGATCCGCACCTCGCCCCGGTGAAGGGCGTCTTCGCGGCGCAGGAGATCAAGCCGCAGGCGCGCGTGCTGGCCACGGACCGGGGCATCGACTGCGTGGTGCTCGACTACGACGCGATGCGGGGCATCGAGGACGACAAGCTGAGGCTGTTCTAGTACGAACGCGTCGTGGATGTACGTCAACGGCCCCGGGTGCGGTGAACCCACCCGGGGGCCTTTTCGGCGGGGGTCAGGCGGGGGTGCCGTCGGAGGTGGTCCATGCTCTTATACAAATATACGACCCC
>NZ_JBHJTL010000055.1:0-51984 GCF_042264065.1 Streptomyces sp. NPDC056222
CTGCCGGCCGTCAGCTCCAGCCGTAGGCGTCGAAGTTCCGGCTGAACTCCCAGCCGTTGAACCGGTCCCAGTTGATCGACCAGGTCATCAGGCCGCGCAGCGCCGGCCAGGTGCCGTGGGTCTGGTAGGTGCCGCAGTTCGTCTTCTTCGTCAGGCAGTCCAGCGCCTTGTTCACCTCGGACGGTGTCGTGTGGCCGTTGCCCGCCTGGGTGGAGGCCGGAAGACCGATGGCGACCTGGTCGGGGCGGAGCGCCGGGAAGACGCGCTCGGTGTTGCCGGCGACGGGGAAGCCGGTGAGGAGCATGTCGGTCATGGCGATGTGGAAGTCCGCGCCGCCCATGGAGTGGTACTGGTTGTCGAGGCCCATGATCGAGCCCGAGTTGTAGTCCTGGACGTGGAGCAGGGTGAGGTCGTCGCGCAGTGCGTGGATGACCGGGAGGTAGGCGCCGGCGCGCGGGTCCTGGCCGCCCCAGGGGCCGGAGCCGTAGTACTGGTAGCCGAGCTGGACGAAGAAGGTCTCCGGGGCCATCGTCAGGACGAAGTCGGAGCCGTACTTGGCCTTCAGGGACTTCACCGCCGAGATCAGGTTGACGATCACCGGGCTGGTCGGGCTGCGGAAGTCGGTGTCACCGGTCTGCAGCGAGAGGGAGTGGCCCTCGAAGTCGATGTCCAGGCCGTCGAGTCCGTACTCGTCGATGATCTTCGAGACGGAGGAGACGAAGGTGTCGCGGGCGGCCGTGGTGGAGAGCTGCACCTGGCCGTTCTGGCCGCCGATGGAGATGAGGACCTTCTTGCCTGCCGCCTGCTTGGCCTTGATGGCCGCCTTGAAGTCCGCGACGGACTCGACGTTCGGGCATTCGGTGGCCGGGCAGAGGGAGAAGCGGATGTCTCCTGAGGTCACCGAGGTCGGCTCGCCGAAGGCGAGGTTGATGACGTCCCAGGAGTCGGGGACGTCGGCCATCCGGGTGTAGCCGGAGCCGTTGGCGAAGCTGGCGTGGAGGTAGCCGACGAGCGCGTGGGCGGGGAGGCCGCCGCCGGGGTTCCCGCCACCGCCGGACGTCGTGGTGGCCGAGACGGCCGTGGACCTGGCCGACTCGCCGGCGCTGTTCACGGCGGAGACCTGGAAGGTGTACGAGGTGGAGGGCGCGAGGCCGGTCGCGGTGTACGAGGTGCCGGTCGCGGTCCCCGCCAGGGTTCCGCCGCGGTAGACCTTGTACGACGTGGCACCGGCGACGGCGGGCCAGGACAGCGGCACGGAGGTGGAGGTCGGGGAGCCCGCGGTGAGACCGGTGGGGGTGGCCGGTATCTGGACGGGGTCTCCGCCGGGGCCGACGAGGGAGACGTCGTCGGCGTGGTAGGCGCCGGTGCCGTACCAGCCGTGGGTGTAGATCGTCACCGAGGTCGTCGAGGCCCCGGTCGTGAACGTGGTGTTCAGCTTCTGCCAGTCGGGGGCGGACTGGGTCCAGGTGGAGACGTCGGACGTACCGGTTCCGGATGCGCCGAGGTAGACGTAGCTGCCGCGCACCCAGCCGCTCAGTGTGTAGGCGGAGTTCGGCTTGACGGTGACGGTCTGGGAGCACTTGGCGTGGTCGCTGCCGGCGGGGGTCGCCTGCAGCGCCTTCGTCCCACCGTGCACGGGTGCGGAGACGACGGCTCCGCTGCCCGCCGTACAACTCCAGCCGTCGAGACCGGATTCGAAGCCGCCGTTGCGTGCGAGGTCGAGGTCGGCGGCCTGGGCCGCGGGGGTGAGCGAGGCGAGTCCGCCGGCGGCGAGGACGCCCGCCAGCAGAAAAGTGAGAGGTCTGGTGCGGTCCACAACTGCCTCCGGGGGTGGGGGAATCGAGGTGGAGCGCGCCACAGCATGGTCCAGACCAATCAAGTGGTCAAGACCTCTGCCCCCCTTCCCCCCGCGCCAGTTGGCCCACCGCCTCGTGCATCGCGAGCTCCAGGAGCGAGGCGTCGTTGAGCGTCCCGCTCCCGTCGGGCGGGATCAGCCAGCGCACGCCGCCGGTGGCCCGCCCCGGGTAGGGGACGACGATCCAGGTGCCGCGACCGGCGCTGCGCACCCCGGTACCGAGCCAGCGCGCGGCCGTGCCGGGCGGCACGAAGAATCCCGTACGGGCCTCGCCGAAGTCGGCGAGCACCGGCCCGGGCCGTGCCACCAGCCGGGTGAGCACGTCGAGCGTGGGACAGCCGAGCTCCCCCGGCAGGATCAGCACGTCCCAGCGCCTGCCCGCGGGCAGCAGCGCCACCCCGTGCGGGTTGCGCTCCCATTCCCACCGGCAGGCGTCGGGATCCGGTGCCACCGATGCCAGCCATTCCACTGCGGTCCTGGCCCCCGAACCGGTCATTGCCCTTGGCCTCCATTCCGTGTGCGGACGCGACGTCCACACGCAGAGAGCGGGGTCGGCGACGATCATTACGCGGGTTCGGGCCACGGGTTGGTAGTGAACTGGGTCACACCGCGACCGACTGGTGTGCGCGGGGGGCGCACACCCGGCGCACGCCCTGGGGTCGAGGCCCGCCGGGACGCGCCCGATCGGGTGGACGGCGGCGGGCCGGGTCGACGGCTTCCGCCGCTCGCCGACCCCCGCGTGTTCGTATGGGCCTCCGCGCCGCCCTCACCACGGGAGTATCCATGCCCTTCCCGCCGTCTTCGGGTACCGCACCCGGCAGCCGAAGCACCGGCAAGAAGGGGCTGCTGTGGCGGCTGGGCGCATGGTGCGCCCACCACTTCGTCATCGTGATCGCGGCATGGATCGTCGCGCTGGCCGGCCTGTTGGTCCTTCAGCACGCGTACGGCGGGGAGTACTCGGACAACTACTCGCTGCCCGGCACCCAGTCCCAGGAGGGGCTCGACGTCCTCCGGGAGCACGAGCCGGCCGCCGGCGGCTACAGCGCCCAGGTGGTGCTGTACGACTCCGCGAAGCCGCTCACCGAGGTGAGCGACCAGATCTCCTCGACGGTCACCGCCCTCGGGAAGCTGCCGGAGGTCCTGAATGCGCAGAACCCGCTGCCGGCGCCCGGCACCACACCACCGGCCCCGCCCCCGGGCACCCCGAACGTCGGACCGCTCTCGACGGACGGCAAGACCGCCTACATCACGATGCGCTTCAGCGTGCAGCCCTCCACCCTCGGCGACGACTACCTGGACGGCGTGGACAGCGCCGTGGAACCGCTGCGCGCCGCCGGTGTCGAGGTCGAGTACGGCGGTTCGCTGGGCGAGCTGGCCCGGCCGGAGGCGGACGACCGGACCAGCGAGGCGATCGGCTTCGGGGTCGCGATCGTCGTCCTCCTGATCGGCTTCGGCAGTGTGCTGGCCGCCGTGCTGCCGCTGGTCACCGCCCTGTTCGCGGCCCTCTGCGGGATCGCGGTGCTCGGGCTGCTCGCCTCCGTGTGGACCTTCGCGACCGTCTCCCCGACCCTGGCCACTATGATCGGCATCGGCGTCGGCATCGACTACGCGCTGTTCCTGATCACCCGCCACCGCCAGCTGTTGATGAACGGCATGGACCCGGTGTCCGCCGGCGGGGCGTCCACCGCCACCAGCGGCCGGGCCGTCCTGGTCTCGGGCTGCACCGTCATCATCGCCCTCTCCGGACTCTGGGTCTCCGGACTGACCTTCATCGGACTGCTCGGACTCGCCGCCACGTGCACCGTCGTCACCGCCGTGATCGGCGCGCTCACCCTCGTACCGGCGATGCTCGGGCTGATCGGGCGGCGGATCGACAAGCTGAAGGTGCGCAAGCCGATCGCCGAGACCGACGCCGAGTCGGGCGTGGAGGAGGGGACCTGGCACCGCTACGCCCTGCGCGTCGAGCGCCGGCCGTGGTGGTTCCTGGCCGCGGGCGTCATCGTGCTCGTGGTGCTCGCCATTCCCATGTTCTTCATGCAGCTCGGGCACATCGGCGACGGCGCCGACCCGAAGTCCTTCACCGACCGGCGCGCCTTCGACCTGATGTCCTCGGCCTTCGGACCCGGCTCCAACGGCCCGCTGACCCTGGTCATCGACCAGACCTCGGTACCCGCCGCCGACCGGTCAGCCCTCGCCTCGCAGGCCCAGAAGGCCCTCACCGGGGTCCCGAACGCTCTCCTGATCACCCCGCTGCAGCCGACCTCGGACGGCGACGTCCTGCTCAGCACCGCCTACTCGGTCGCCGCGCCGCAGGACGAGCTGACGACGCAGCTGGTCAACGACCTGACCGGCACCGTCCTTCCGAACGCTGTCTCCGGGACCGTGGCCACCACCTACGTCACCGGCACCACCGCCGCCCAGGTCGACTTCCTCGACATCGTCTCCAGCCGGCTGCCGCTCATCATCGCCGTGGTCGTGGCCCTGGCGTTCCTCGTCATCCTGGTCGTCTTCCGAGGGCCGCTCGTCGCGGCCAAGGCCGCGATCCTCAACCTGCTGTCGATCGGCGCCTCGTACGGAGTGGTGGTCGCCGTCTTCCAGTGGGGCTGGGGAGGGCCTGCGCTCGGCGTCTCCGGAGACGTCCCGATCGAGAGCTACGTGCCGATGATGATGTTCGCGATCGTCTTCGGTCTGAGCATGGACTACGAGATCTTCCTGCTGTCCCGCGTCCACGAGGCCTGGCTGCGCACCGGCGACGCGAAGGCGAGCGTCGCGCACGCCCTGGAGATCACGGCGCGCGTCATCACCTGCGCGGCGCTCATCATGGTGAGCGTCTTCGCCGCCTTCATCATCAGCGACAACATCGTGGTGAAGATGCTCGGTCTCGGCCTGGCGGCAAGTGTGCTCATCGACGCGACGGTCGCACGTCTGCTGCTGGTGCCCGCCGTGATGACGCTGCTCGGGGAGAAGGCCTGGTGGACCCCGCGCTGGCTGGACCGGATCCTGCCGCACGTGGACACCGAGGGCGACAGCGTACTGGCGGAGGCGGGCACGAACGGCACGGCGGGGCCGCGGCAGACGCCGTGACCCCGCCGGCCGGGCCGCCCGACCGGGGCCCGGCACTGTCCGGAGGACGGACCCTAGCTGTCGAAGCCCAGGCCCAGGCGGTCCATCGCCTTCAGCCACAGATTGCGACGGCCGCCGTTCTCGTCGGCCCTGGCCATCGACCACTTGGTGATGCCGATGCCGGCCCAGGCGATCGGCTCCGGCGGGAACGGCAGCGGCTTGGAGCGGACCATCTCCAGCTCCGTACGCTCCGTGCGCTCACCGGCCAGCAGGTCCAGCATCACGTCGCCGCCGAAGCGGGTGGCGCCCACACCGAGGCCGGTGAAGCCCGCCGCGTAGGCGACCTTGCCCTGGTACGCCGTACCGAAGAAGGCGGAGAAGCGCGAGCAGGTGTCGATCGCGCCGCCCCAGGCGTGACTGAAGCGGAGCCCCTCCAGCTGCGGGAAGCAGCGGAAGAAGTGCTCGGCGAGCTTCAGATACGTCTCCGGGCGGTGGTCCATCTCGGCGCTGACCCGGCCGCCGAAACGGTAGACCGCGTCGTAGCCGCCCCACAGGATCCGGTTGTCGGCGGTGATCCGGAAGTAGTGGAACTGGTTGGCGCTGTCCCCGAGCCCCTGGCGGTTCTTCCAGCCGACGGCGGCGAGCTGCTCGGGGCTGAGCGGCTCGGTCATCAGGGCGTAGTCGTAGACCGGGACGGTGTAGTGCCGGACCCGCTTGACCAGCGAGGGGAAGACATTGGTGCCGAGCGCGACCCGGCGGGCGAGGACCCTGCCGTACGGGGTGCGCACGCCCATGCCCGCGCCGACGGAGACGAGGTCGAGGCCGGGGGTGTTCTCGTAGATCCGCACCCCGAGGTCGGCGCAGGCCCGCTTCAGACCCCAGGCCAGCTTGGCGGGGTTGAGCATGGCGACGCCGCGCCGGTCCCACAGGCCGCCGAGGAAGGTCGGGGAGTCGACCTCCGCGCGGACCGCGTCGCCGTCGAGGAGGTCGAGGCCGTCCGCGAGACCGAGCCGCTCGATCTCCGCGTACACCTCGGTGAGTTCCTCGACCTGGTACGGCTCGGTGGCGACGTCGAGCTCGCCGGTCCGCTCGAAGTCGCAGTCGAGCGAGTATCGGGCGACCGCCGCCTCGATGGCGTCGAGGTTGCGCTCGCCGAGCTCCTCCAGCTTCGGCAGCTCGCCCGGCCAGCGGGCGAGTCCGTTGCCGAAGCCGTGGGTGAGGGAGGCGGCGCAGAAGCCGCCGTTGCGGCCCGAGGCGGCCCAGCCCACCTCGCGCCCTTCGATCAGGACGACATCCCTGGAGGGGTCGCGCTCCTTGGCGAGGAGCGCGGTCCACAGTCCGCTGTATCCGCCGCCGACGACGAGAAGGTCGCACTTCTCGGTGCCGGTGAGGGCGGGCAGCGCTCCGGGCTTGCCGGGGTCTTCCAGCCAGAAGGGGACGGGCTGGGCGTCGGAGAGAGATTGTGCAGCGAGACGCATGGCGACTGGGGCCATGGTTTCCAACTCCTTCAGGGCTTGCTCAGGTTGTCGCTGTTTTCTTGCGCCGGTTCGTAATGATCTGTCCGGCTACCACCACCAGTACGGCAATGATGAACATGGCCGTGCCGATGACATTGATCTGGACGGGCGTGCCGCGCTGTGCCGAGCCCCAGACGAACATGGGGAAGGTGACGGTCGAGCCCGCGTTGAAGTTGGTGATGATGAAGTCGTCGAACGAGAGCGCGAAGGCGAGCAGCGCTCCGGCGGCGATTCCGGGGGCGGCGATCGGCAGCGTGACCCGTACGAAGGTCTGCACCGGGCCGGCGTAGAGGTCGCGCGAGGCCTCCTCCAGACGCGGGTCCATGGACATCACCCGCGCCTTGACCGCCGTCACCACGAACGACAGACAGAACATGATGTGGGCGATCAGGACCGTCCAGAAGCCCAGCTCGGCGCCCATGTTGAGGAAGAGCGTGAGCAGGGAGGCGGCCATGACGACCTCGGGCATCGCCATCGGCAGGAAGATCAGCGAGTTGATCGCGCCACGCGCCCGGAAGCGGTAGCGGACCAGCGCGAAGGCGATCATCGCGCCGAGGAGCGTCGCGCCGAGGGTGGCCCAGGCGGCGATCTGGAGGGAGAGCGTCAGCGAGCCGCACAGGTCGGCGACGCCGCACGGGTCCTTCCAGGCGTCCAGGGAGAAGCGCTGCCAGGCGTAGTTGAAGCGCCCGTTCGGCTTGTTGAACGAGAACACCATCACGACGATGTTCGGAAGGATCATGTACGCGAGCGTCAGCAGGCCCGCGAGGGCGACAAGGTTCCGACGGATCCAACGCATCAGACCAGGTCCTCCGTTCCCGCACGGCGGATGTAGACGGTGACCATGAGCAGCACGATCGCCATGAGGATGAAGGACAGCGCGGCGGCCGTCGGATAGTCGAGGACCCGCAGGAACTGCGACTGGATGACGTTGCCGACCATCTTGGTGTCGGTCGAGCCGAGGAGTTCGGCGTTGACGTAGTCGCCGCTGGCCGGGATGAAGGTGAGCAGCGTGCCGGAGACCACGCCCGGCATGGAGAGCGGGAAGGTCACCTTGCGGAAGGTGGTGGCGGGGGACGCGTACAGGTCCTTCGCCGCCTCGTGAAGCCGGCCGTCGATCCGCTCCAGCGAGGTGTAGAGCGGCAGGATCATGAACGGCAGGAAGTTGTAGGTGAGACCGCAGACCACCGCCATCGGGGTGGCGAGCACCCGGTCGCCCTCGGTCCAGCCGAGCCAGCTCGTCACGTCCAGGACGTGCAGGGTGTTGAGCGCGTCGACCACGAGGCTGTCGTCCGCGAGGATCGTCTTCCACGCCAGCGTCCGGATGAGGAAGCTGGTGAAGAACGGCGCGATCACGAGGACCAGCAGGAGGTTGCGCCACCGGCCGGCCTTGAAGGCGATCAGATACGCCAGCGGATAGCCGAGGAGCAGGCACAGCAGGGTGGCGGTACCGGCGTACAGCAGGGAGCGGACGAACTGCGGCCAGTACTCCTGGAAGGCGTCCCAGTACGTCTGGAAGTGCCAGGTGACCTCGAAGCCCTTCTCCAGGGAGCCGGTCTGCACCGAGGTGGAGGCCTGGTAGACCATCGGCAGCGCGAAGAAGACGAGCAGCCAGACGATGCCGGGCAGGAGCAGCCAGTACGGGACGAGCCGCTTGCGGGTGGAGGGCTTGCGCGTCACCGGTGCTCCGGCCGGCGCGGTCTCCTCCTCCTTGGTGAGGGTGGAAGTGCTCATCCGGCGTCCTCCACCGTCTCCACGCCCGCGTCGATGTCCTGATCGGCGTCCAGGCCGAACGTGTGCGCCGGGTTCCAGTGCAGGACGACCTCGGCGCCGGGCGCCAGACGGGCGTCCCGCTCGATGTTCTGCTCGTAGACCTGGAGCTCCGCCCCCGCCGGCGAGTTCACCACGTACTGGGTGGACACGCCGATGAAGGAGGAGTCGGCTATGCGGCCGGTGACCCTGTTGCGGCCGTCGGCGATCTTCCCCGCGTCGTCGGCGTGCGCGAGCGAGATCTTCTCGGGACGGACGCCGACGAGGACCTTGCCTCCGGTGCGTACGGTCGCCGAACAGCGGTCCGCGGGCAGCCGGAGCTTGCCGCCGCCGGCCGTCACGACCAGGTCGGAGCCGCCGTTCTCGACGACCTCGGCCTCGATGAGGTTGGAGGTGCCCAGGAAGTTCGCCACGAACGTGGTCCGCGGGTTCTCGTACAGGTCGGCGGGGGCGCCGAGCTGCTCCACCCGGCCGCCGTTCATCACCGCGACCTGGTCGGCCATGGTCATGGCCTCCTCCTGGTCGTGGGTGACGTGGACGAAGGTGATGCCGACCTCGGTCTGGATGCGCTTGAGCTCCAGCTGCATCTGGCGGCGCAGCTTGAGGTCGAGAGCGCCGAGCGGCTCGTCGAGGAGGAGGACCTGCGGGTGGTTGATGAGCGCCCGGGCCACGGCGACGCGCTGCTGCTGGCCGCCGGAGAGCTGGTGCGGCTTGTGCCGGGCCTTGTCGCCGAGCTGGACGAGCTCCAGCATGTCGTCGACCTGCTTCTTCACCGACTTGATGCCCCGCCGGCGCAGACCGAACGCGATGTTCTCGAAGACGTCCATGTGCGGGAAGAGCGCGTAGGACTGGAAGACGGTGTTGACCGGCCGCTTGTACGGCGGGAGGTCGGTGACGTCCTTGTCGCCGAGGAACACGGTGCCGCTGGTGGGCTCCTCCAGGCCGGCGATCATGCGCAGCGTGGTCGTCTTGCCGCAGCCGGAGGCGCCCAGGAGGGCGAAGAACGAGCCCTGCGGGATGGTCAGGTCGAGCGGATGGACGGCGGTGAAGGAGCCGTAGGTCTTGCTGATCCCGGTGAGACGGACGTCGCCGCCGGTGTTCTTGTCAGTCATGGGTTGCGATCCCAGGTTCGTAAGAGGTGGACGACGATGGGGGCGCCCCCGCGCTTGCCGCTGCGGGGGATCAGGCACCGATGAGCTTGGCGAACTTCTCCTCGTACGCCGTCTCTTCCTCGCTGGTGAGCGAGCGGAAGGCGTGCGACTTCGCGGCCATGGCCTTGTCCGGCAGGATCAGCGTGTTGTTCGCCAGCTCCGGGTCGATCTTGGCGAGCTCGTCCTTCACCCCGTCGACCGGGCAGACGTAGTTGATGTACGCGGCCAGCTGTGCGGCGACCGGGAGCTCGTAGTAGTAGTCGATGAGCTTCTCGGCGTTGGCCTTGTGGCGCGCCTGGGCCGGGACCAGCAGGTTGTCGCTGGAGGTGATGTAACCGGCGGACGGTATCGCGAACTTGATGTCCGGGTTGTCGGCCTGCAGCTGGATGACGTCACCGGCCCAGGCGAGACAGGCCGCGAGGTCGCCCTTGTCCAGGTCGGAGGTGTAGTCGTTGCCGGTGAAGCGCCGGATCTGCTTCTTGTCGACGCCCTTCTGCAGCCGGCCGATCGCCTCGTCGTACTCGGCGTCGGTGAACTTCCCCGGGTCCTTGCCCATGTCGAGCAGCGTCATGCCGACGGAGTCGCGCATCTCGGTGAGGAAGCCGACCCGGCCCTTGAGGGAGGGGTCGTCGAGGAGCTGGGTGACGGAGTCGACCTTCTTGCCGCCGGTCGCCTTGGAGTTGTAGGCGATGACGGTGGAGATACCGGTCCACGGGTACGAGTAGGCGCGGCCCGGGTCCCAGTCGGGGCGGCGGAACTGCGCGGACAGGTTCGCGTACGCGGTGGGGAGGTTGGCCGCGTCGAGCTTCTGCGCCCAGCCGAGCCGGATGATGCGTGCCGCGAGCCAGTCGGTGACGCAGATCAGGTCGCGACCGGTGTCCTGCCCGGCCGCGAGCTGCGGCTTGATCTTGCCGAAGAACTCGACGTTGTCGTTGATGTCCTCGGTGTACTTGACCTTGATCCCGGTGCGCTTGGTGAACGCCTCCAGGGTGGGGCGGGACTTCTCGTCCTCGCTGACGTCCATGTACTCGGTCCAGTTGGAGAAGGCGACCTGCTTCTCCTTGGCCGAGAAGTCCGTGGACGCGGGGCCGCCCTGGCCCTCCCGCTTGGCCGGCGGGATTCCACAGGCGCTCAGGGTCGCGAGGCCGCCGACCGTGAGCGCGCCGACGCCACCGGCGCGCAGCATCGAACGGCGGGTGAGGGCGCCCCGGCCACTCGTCAGACTGCGTCGCATCGCCGCGAGTTGTGCGGCGGACAGGCTGTCGGGCTCGTACTGCTCCATGCGCTGTACCTCTCGGGGGTTGGGGAGGACTACCGGTCTCCGAAGATCGTGCGGTGCCAGTCCTTCCGGGCCACCGCGGTGTTTTCGTACATCACATGCTTGACCTGCGTGTACTCCTCGAAGGAATACGCCGACATGTCCTTTCCGAACCCGGAGGCCTTGTAGCCTCCGTGCGGCATCTCGCTGATGATCGGAATGTGGTCGTTGACCCAGACGCAGCCCGACCTGATCTCGCGGGTGGCGCGGTTGGCCCGGAAGACCTCGCGGGTCCAGGCGGAGGCGGCGAGGCCGTAGGGGGTGTCGTTGGCGAGCCGGATGCCGTCGTCGTCGCTGTCGAAGGGCAGGGCAACCAGGACCGGTCCGAAGATCTCCGACTGCACGACCTCGCTGTCCTGCGCGGCGCCGGTGATCAGGGTCGGACGATAGTACGCACCGTTCTTGAGCTCCCCGCCCGGGGCCTCTCCGCCGGTGACGACGGTGGCGTAGCCGCGGGCGCGGTCGACGAAGGCGGCGACGCGGTCGCGCTGGGCGTGGCTGATCAGCGGGCCGAGGTCGGTGGACGGGTCGAACGGGTCGCCGAGGCGGACGGTCTCCATGAGTTCGGCGACCCGGGCGACGAAGGCGTCGAAGAGCGGGCGCTGGACGTACGCGCGCGTGGCGGCGGTGCAGTCCTGGCCGGTGTTGATGAGCGAGGCGGCGACGGCGCCGTGGGCGGCGGCCTCCAGGTCGGCGTCGTCGAAGACCACGAAGGGTGCCTTGCCGCCGAGTTCGAGGTGGAGCCGCTTGACGGTGGACGTGGCGATCTCGGCGACGCGCTTGCCGACAGGGGTGGAGCCGGTGAAGGAGGTCATCACCACGTCCGGGTGGCCGACGAGGTGTTCGCCGGCGGTGCGTCCCGCGCCGTTGACGATGTTGACGACACCGTCGGGGATGCCCGCGTCGGTGGCCGCCTGGGCGAACATCAGCGAGGTGAGCGGGGTGAGTTCGGCCGGCTTCAGGACGATCGTGTTGCCGGCCGCGATCGCCGGGAGGATCTTCCAGGCGGCCATCTGGAGCGGGTAGTTCCAGGGGGCGATGGAGCCGACGACACCGATCGGCTCCCGCCGTACGTACGAGGTGTGGTCACCGCTGTACTCGCCGGCCGACTGGCCCTGGAGGTGGCGGGCCGCTCCGGCGAAGAAGGCGGTGTTGTCGACCGTGCCGGGCACGTCGAACTCGGTCGACAGCTTGATGGGCTTGCCGCACTGGAGGGACTCGACGCGGGCGAAGTCCTCGGCCCGCTCGGCGAGCACCCCGGCGAACCGGTGCAGCGCGTCCGAGCGCTCGCCGGGTGTGGCACCGGCCCAGCCCGGGAACGCCTCCTTCGCGGCGGCGACGGCGGCGTCCACGTCCGCGGTGGACGCGAGTTCGTACGTGTACACGCTCTCGCCCGTGGCCGGGTCGACGACGCTGTGCTCCTCGCCCGAGGTCCCGGGCCGCAGACGGCCGCCGATGTACTGTGCGCCGTCCGCGAAGCGGTCCGTCACCTGGAAGCGGTTGCCCATGACGCTCTCCGTTGTTCCAGCTCGAATTGAGTGCCGATCCTGACAGAGCTATACCAGCCCAACAAGTGATTCCGTTGTTGCCTTTTGGTTACGCGACGGAATCGGTCGACCATGTGTCGAGGGGTCGGGTAAATGACCGTACGGAATGTCCGTGGCGGCTGCCAGAATCGCGTGCATGGGGAAGATCGACGAGTTGACGCAGCAGGTCAGCAGGGGCGACAAGGTGAAGTGGCTGCATTTCTGGGGCCACCGCCCGAGGCCGGACGGGCAGCTCTCCGCGAGCTGTCTGAGCCAGTGGTGGGAGTCACCCTTCGAGGTCGACGGGGTGCGGTACGCGACGGCCGAGCACTGGATGATGGCGGCGAAGGCCCGGCTCTTCGGCGACCCGGAGGCCGAGCGGGCCGCACTGTCGTCCCGCACGCCCGCGGAGGCCAAGAACGCCGGGCGGCAGGTGCGGGGCTTCGACGAGACGGTCTGGCAGCGGGAGCGCTTCGAGATCGTCGTGGAGGGCAGCGTCCACAAGTTCGCCTCGGACGACGCCCTGCGGGCGTTCCTGCTCGGCACGGGCGGCCGCGTCCTGGTGGAGGCGAGCCCGTTGGACCGCGTCTGGGGCATCGGTCTCGCCGCCGACGACCCGCGCGCGATGGACCCCGCCCGCTGGCGGGGACTGAACCTGCTGGGCTTCGCGCTCATGGAGGCGCGGGAGCGCCTGCGCGGCGCGTAGAGGCGACGCAGAGGGCCCCGCAGCCGGACGGCGCGGGGCCCTTCTCCCTGGCGGGACGGGCTAGCGGTTCTCGACCACCAGGCTCGTCGCCCACGGGTCGTCCGTGTCGTTGTCGTAGCTGTCTCCCTGGGCGACGGCCCAGATGATGAAGCCCAGGAACACCGCGCTGATCAGGATGCCGATCGAACCGAGGACGATGCCCGCGGTCGCCATCCCGCCGTTGTTCGCCTCGCCCCGCTGCACCTTCTTGCGGCCGATGATGCCGAAGATCAGGGCCAGGACGCCCAGGACGACACCCAGGCCGTACATGCAGAAGCCCACGGTGGCGATGATGCCGAGCACCATCGCCGCCGTCCCCATCCCGTTGGACGGGGACGCCTGCCAGCCGGTCTGGCCGTAGCCGCTGTATCCCGGATAGCCGGGGTAGCCGTACGCCGCCGGCGCGGGCGCGGCCGGCGTCGCGGCCGGGTATCCGTACGCGCCGGGTGTGGTCGCGGGGCCTCCGGGGGCCACGGGCGGCGGCGGCACGTCCCCGGCCGCCGGCATCGAGGTCATCGTCGGCTGGTCGTGCACCGGCGGACGGTCCTGCGGCGCGGGCGTCGAGGACTTGCTCAGTTCCACCCCGTCGCGGTTCGGCGGAGCCCACGGGTCCGCCGGGTCGTACCCGCCCTGCGGCTGGTCGCTGTTGTCAGACATGGGCCTCCCCCATCGTGGTCACGCCATGCTACGACCTCCCCCCGACGGCGGACCGGCCCGGCCTACGATGATCCGATGACCGATCTCCACTCCTTCATCGCGGGCCTCCCCAAGGCCGAGCTGCACGTCCACCACGTCGGCTCCGCCTCTCCGCGGATCGTCTCCGAGCTGGCGGCACGCCACCCCGACTCGAAGGTCCCCACGGACCCCGAGGCGCTCGCCGACTACTTCACCTTCACCGACTTCGCGCACTTCATCGAGGTCTACCTCTCGGTCGTCGACCTCGTCCGCACCCCGGAGGACGTCCGGCTGCTGACGTTCGAGGTCGCCCGGGACATGGCGCGGCAGAACATCCGGTACGCCGAGCTCACCATCACCCCGTACAGCTCGACCCGCCGCGGGATCGACGAGCGCGCCTTCATGGCGGCCATCGAGGACGCCCGCAAGGCCGCCGAGGCCGAGCTGGGCATCGTGCTGCGCTGGTGCTTCGACATCCCCGGCGAGGCCGGTCTGGAGGCCGCGGAGGAGACCGCCCGGCTCGCGGTCGACCTGCGCCCCGAGGGCCTCGTCTCCTTCGGCCTCGGCGGCCCGGAGATCGGCGTACCGCGCCCGCAGTTCAAGCCCTACTTCGACCGGGCGATCGCGGCCGGCCTGCGCTCCGTCCCGCACGCGGGCGAGACGACAGGACCGGAGACGATCTGGGACGCCCTGAACGAGCTGGGCGCCCAGCGCATCGGCCACGGCACCAGCGCCGTGCAGGACCCGGCGCTCCTGGCCCATCTGGCGGAGCACCGGATCGCCCTGGAGGTCTGCCCGACCTCGAACATCGCGACCCGTGCGGTCGCCGATCTGGACCAGCACCCCATCAAGGAGATGGTGGCGGCCGGCGTCCTGGTGACGATCAACAGTGACGACCCGCCGATGTTCGGTACGGACCTGAACAACGAGTACGCCGTCGCCGCCCGTCTTCTCGAGCTCGACGAGCGCGGTCTGGCAGCCCTCGCCAAGAACGCGGTCGAGGCGTCGTTCCTGGACGAGGCCGGGAAGGCCCGCCTTGCCGCCGAGATCGACGACTACACGGAGACGTGGCTCGCGCGCTGAGCGACGCCCCAGCCGCAACAATGGCCCCATGGACCTCGGAGCCCTGGATCACGTCACTGTCGTAGGCCACCGCGGCGACCCGTACCGCGTGCGGGAGAACACGGTCCCCTCGATCGTCTCGGCGATCGAGGGGGGCGCGGACGCCGTCGAGATCGATGTACGGCTCACCCGCGACGGGGTCCCCGTCCTGCTCCACGACGACACGCTCGAACGGCTGTGGGGCCACGACCGGCCGCTGTCCGCGCTCACCCACTCCCAGCTTCGGGAGCTGACGTACGGCGGGGTCCCGACGCTGCGCGAGGCGCTGATCGCGGCCGGACCTCACCGGCTGATGCTCGACCTGCCCGGCGGGAACGAGGAGTCGGTCCGCACGATCGTCGGTACGGTCCGCGAGTGCGGGGCCGCCGAGCGTGTGTACTACTGCGCGGGCGGGGTGGCGATGCTCCAGGTCCGGGCCGCCGACCCGGCCGCGGAGATCGCCCTGACCTGGACGACGCTCGCACCGCCGCGTGCCGTGCTCCTGGACGCGGTGCGGCCGCGCTGGCTCAACTACCGCTTCGGTCTGGTGAGTCGGGAGCTGGCGGAGCGGGTGCACCGGGACGGGTACCTGCTGTCGGCCTGGACCGCGGACACCCGGCGCTCCATGCGTAAGCTCCTGTCCCACGGGGTGGATGCGATCACCACCAACCGGGTGGACGCGCTCGCCGCCGAACTGCGAGCCGCCGAACTGCGAGGGGGAGACCACCGGTGACAGGGGCCGAGCGGATCCGGACCGACATCGCGCACAACGCCCGCGTGTGGAACTACTGGCTGGGCGGCAAGGACAACTACCCCGTCGACCGGGCGGTCGGCGACCAGGTCACCGGCCTCTACCCGAGCATCGGTGAAGTGGCCCGCGCGGACCGGGCGTTCCTCGGCCGGGCGGTGACGCATCTGGCGGCCGACGCCGGGGTGCGCCAGTTCCTGGACATCGGCACCGGCCTGCCGACGGCCGACAACACCCACGAGGTCGCCCAGCGGGTCGCGCCGGAGGCCAGGATCGTCTACGTCGACAACGACCCGATCGTGCTGACGCACGCCCGCGCGCTGCTGACCAGCGCCCCGGAAGGAGTCACAGAGTACATCGACGCGGACGCGCGGAACCCGGAGCTCATCCTGGAGGCCGCGGCCCGGACGCTCGACCTGTCCCGTCCGGTCGCGGTCATGATGCTGGGCATCCTCAACTTCGTCCTGGACACCGACGAGGCCCGGAGCGTGGTCCGTACGCTCATGGACGCGATGCCGTCCGGCAGCCATCTCGTACTGACCCACCCCACCCTGGAGCCCGAGCTCGGCGGCGAGGGGAACGTGGCGGCGATGAAGTTCTGGAACGAGAACGCGACCCCGCCGATCACCGCCCGCACCCGCGCCGAGTTCACCTCCTTCCTGGACGGGCTCGACGTCCTGGAGCCGGGGATCGTCTCCTGCGCGAGCTGGCGGTTCGCCCCGGCGAGCGAGGTGGCGCAGTTCGGCGCGGTGGGCCGGAAGCCGTAATGGGCATACGGGGGGACGTACGAGGATGGTGGGAGCGGGCACGGGAGTTGGGCGCCTCCCGTCCGCAGGCCGTGGACGTCGGGATCGCGCTGCTCGTCCAGGCGGCCATGACGATGCCGTTCGTGGTGCCCCGCCCGCCGGAGCTGGAGCCGGCGACCTGGCCGGCGTACGGGCTGACCACGCTCACGGTGCTGCCGCTGGTCTGGCGGCGGCGCGCGCCCTTCGCGACGCTCCTGGCGGTCATGGCGGCCAGTGCGCTGTACAAGCTGGCCGTGGAGGGGCCGGGCCAGCCCCTGCCGTACACCGGGCTCGTGGTGATCTACACGATCGCCGCGATCGCGCCGTCATGGCAGCGGCTCACGGCTCTGCTGCTGCTCGCGGTGGCGGTGCCCGTGTCGGTGTGGCTCAACACCCGCTCGGCACGTGAACTGACCTTCTCCCTCTTCGTGTTCGCGGCGGCGTACGTCTTCGGGCGGCTGACCGATGCCCGGCAGCGGGCCCATCGCGTCGAGGCCGAGCAGGCCGCGGCGCGTGAACGGGCGCGGATCGCCCGGGAGATGCACGACATCCTCTCCCATGCGGTGAGCCTGATGGTCGTGCAGGCGGAGGCCGGTCCGGTGGCGGTTCGGGCGGCTCCGGAGCGCGCGGAGGCCGCGTTCGACGCCATCTCCGCGACCGGCCGGGACGCCATGGCGCAGCTGCGCCGGATGCTGGGGGTGCTGCGCGACGGCACGGAGGGCGACGCTCCCCGGGAGCCGCAGCCGGATCTCGGCGGGCTGCCGGAGCTGGTGGAGCGGGTCCGGGCCAGTGGGCTGGACGTCTCGTACACGACGACGGGCGGGGTGCGGGCCCTGCCGTCCGCCGTCGGGGCGACCGTCCACCGCATCGTCCAGGAGGCGCTGACGAACGTGGTGAAGCACGCCGGGGCGCGGACCGCCTCCGTGCGGCTGGCCCACGAGGACGGTGTCCTGGAGATCGTCGTGACGGACGACGGCCGCGGTCCGCGGCGCGGTGCTCCGGAAGGCTCCGGCGGTCACGGGCTCGTCGGTATCCGCGAGCGGGCGGCGGCGCACGGCGGCGCGGCGGTGAACGGACCGGGGCCGGACGGCCGGGGCTTCGAGGTGCGGGTCGAGCTCCCCGTAACCTCTCCCGCGGAGGTGGCGCGTTGACGATCCGTGTCGTGGTGGCCGACGACCAGGAGCTGGTCCGCAGCGGTTTCTCGATGATCCTGGAAGGGCAGCCGGACATCGAGGTGGTCGCGGAGGCGGGCGACGGGGCCGAGGCGGTCGAGGCCGTGCGCCGGCACCACCCCGATGTGGCCCTGCTCGACATCCGGATGCCGCGCATGGACGGCATCGAGGCCTGCCGGACGATCAGCGCCGAGTCGGCGTGCCGGACGGTGATGCTGACGACCTTCGACTCCGACGAGTACGTGTACGAGGCGCTGCACGCGGGCGCGAGCGGATTCCTGCTGAAGGACGTGCGCCGGGACGATCTGGTGCACGCGGTACGGGTGGTGGCGCGGGGCGACTCGCTGCTGGCCCCGTCCGTGGCGCGGCGGCTGGTGTCGGAGTACACCCGTCCGATCCGGCGCGCGCCCCGGCCCGATCCGCGCCTCGACGCGCTGACGGCCCGTGAGCGGGAGACGCTGCTGCTGCTCGCGCGGGGTCTCTCCAACGCGGAGATCGCGGCGGAGCTGGTGGTGAGCGACCACACGGTGAAGACGCATGTGGGGAACGTGCTCGCCAAGCTGGGCCTTCGGGACCGGATCCAGGCGGTGATCTGCGCGTACGAGAGCGGGCTGATCACCGCCGGTTCTCCCCCGGCCGGGGGATGAGCGGGGCGGGCGAAGATCCCCCGCTCCGGCGATCCGGTGATCGCCGCAGGTCAGCAGGATGGGAGTCATCGGGAACACCGGCTCACATCCACGGAGTTGACCATGAAGAGCACCACGCGCACGCTGCTGGCCGCCGCCCTCGTCCTGGGGGTCGCGGCGGGCCCCGCGGTACTGCCGGCCACCGCCGCGGCCCCGTCCACCCCCGCGTCCGTACCGGCGCCGACCTCGAACGCGGCCCTCGAAGCGGCGATCGCCGGGCTCCCCAATGCCCATGCCACGGCCGCGCTGGTACGGGTCGGGGGCACCGAGGGTGTCTGGCGCGGCGCCTCGGGCGTGCACGATCTGGCGACGATGCGCCCGGCCGACGCGAACGCCCGCTTCCGCGCCGGTTCGGTGACCAAGGTGTTCACGGCCGCCGTCGTCCTCCATCTGGCCGCCGAGGGGCGGCTGGACCTGGACCGCCCGGCCCGCTCCTACCTGCCGGAGCTGATCCCGGGCCGGTACGGGAAGGTGACGGTCCGCCAGCTGATCAACCACACGCACGGCATCCCGGCGCCGGACTTCGCCGGCACGACGGTCGAGGAGTGGTACGCGAACCGCTTCGAGATCCACGACCCGCGGGACATGGTCCGCTCGGCGACGGCGAAGCAGCGCGAGTTCGCCCCCGGCACCCGCCAGCACTACCTCAACATCGGCTACACCATCGCGGGTCTGCTGATCGAGCGGGTCACCGGTGACACGTACGAGAACCAGGTCGCGGCGCGCGTCCTGCGGCCGCTGGGGCTGCGCGACACGTACTTCCCCGGGGCCGACCCCCGCATCAGGGGTCCGCACAACCACGGCTACCAGACGATGAAGCTGGACGACGGCACGACCGGGCTGCGCGATGTCTCGGTGTGGGGGACGACGGACGGCTGGGCGGCCGGCGACATCATCTCGACGACGGCCGATCTGGAGCGGTTCACGACGGCCCTTTTCGACGGCCGGGTGGTGCGCGGCCCGCTCCTGGAGGAGATGTTCACCCTGCCGAAGGTCACGGACTTCACGAGCGGCGACCCGGCCGCGTACGCGGCCGGGCTGGCGATGAAGAAGCTCGGCGGGCGGGAGGTGTGGGGCAAGACGGGCGGCCGCTGGGGCTACAACGCGGCCATCGCCTCGACCCGCGGCGGCGCGCGCACCCTGGTCTACAGCGTCAACTCCACGGACGCGAAGGGCCAGGACACGAACAAGGTCGCGCTGAACATCATGGTGGCGACCTACGGCGCGCCGACGGACTGAGGCGCTTCGGCCACGGCCTGCACCGCTTCGAGCCGCTTGATCATCCGGCGTACGACGAGCAGCGGGATCACTCCGAAGACGCCGAACGACATGTCGATGACGGACCACCAGAAGGGGATGTCCCGGATCGGGCCGCAGATCAGCGCGAGCGGGATGATCCCGGCGCAGGCGATCATCCCGAACTCGATCACCCAGATGTTCCGGACCGGGTCGCGGTAGGGGCCGTAGAACGCGACGGCGATGACGAGGTGGGCGAAGGCCAGCCAGTCGGTGCCGTAGAGCAGGAAGGGGTACTGCGCGTCGGCGGTGTCGACACCGACCCGTACCCGCTCGATCCACTCCAGGAGTCCGGGGAAGAGCTCGGCCACGGGGGCCGCCCAGGACGTCAACGCGTCTTCGAGAAGCCGGATTTCGGTGACGAGCGGGAAGGCGGTGGCCCCGCTCAGGACCAGACAGACGATGAAGACGACCAGCCACACACGGATACGCCTGAGAAGGGCACGGGGCCCCTTCGTCTCGTTCATGACAGCACCCTACGCCAGTCATGAACGCGTTCAAAAACCGGGGTGGCCGGTCACCTTCCGGGCGAGGGCGTGCGCGGCGACGGTCACTCCGCCGGCCAGCGCGAGCCCCGTCACCAGGTCCCGCGCCCTCGTCGGCCGCAGCACACCGGCCCGCCGCAGCCGCCCGCGTGCCCAGAGCGTGAAGGGCACGACGATCAGCGGCGAGGTCGCCGAGCCGGGTGTGTATCCGCGGACGGCGGCGGCCTGCGCCAGATGGACGAGGCCGTGCAGGCCGAAGCCGTTCAGCGCGGCCTGGTAGAAGGCCGACCGGCCGCCGGAGCGCTGTCCGGCGACGGCAGCGGCGGCCACGACGGCCCCCACCGCCGTCACGGCGACGGCGAACTCCCGTTCGTCGACGCTCTCCACGACCTTCCACACCGCCTCGGGAGCCTCCGGGAAGCGCTCGCGCAGCTCCGGCAGATGCTCCCGGAGCCAGCGGGGCCCGAGGAGGATCTCCTCGGTGTCGTGCAGGGCCCAGGCGGCCAACAGGCCGTACGTCACAGCAGAGTTCACGTTCGAGTTCGCGTTCGCATTCACGTCCGGTGAACTCACAGGCCGACGATCGAGTTCCACCTCTTCGCGAACTCCGTCCGCTCCTCCGAGGTGATGTCCCGGGCGATCGACAGCCGCCCCCGCATCTCGTCGTCGGGGAAGATCAGCGGATCCTCGGCGAGGGCCGCCAGCTCCTCGTCGTCCGAGGCCGCCAGGACGTCACGGGCGGCGGGGACCGGGCAGACGTAGTTGACCCAGGTGGCGAGCTCGGCGGCGACCTCGGGCTCGTAGTAGTAGTCGATCAGCTTCTCGGCGTTGGTCTTGTGTCGCGCCAGGTTGGGGATCATCAGCGACTCGGCCCACAGCTCGGCGCCCTCCTCCGGGACGACGAACTCGATGTCCGGGTTGTCGGCCTGGAGCTGGATGACGTCGCCCGAGTACGCCTGGCAGGCCAGCACGTCGCCGGTCGACAGGTCCTTGATGTAGTCGTTGCCGGTGAAGCGCCGGATGTGCCGGTTCCGCACGAGCCCCTCGATCTGCTCGCACACCGTGTGGAAGTCGTCGGCGGTCCACCGGGTCACGTCGACGCCGTTGCCCTGCATGAGCAGGGCGAAGGACTCGTCGAGCCCGGACAGCAGGGTGATCTTCCCGCGCAGTTCGTCGTCCCACAGCTCCTTGACCGAACGGATCTCCCGGCCCAGCTTCTTGCGGTTGTAGGCGATGCCGGTGATCCCGGACTGCCAGGGGACGGAGTGCAGCCGTCCCTCGTCGAAGGAGGGCGAGCGCAGCTGCGGGTCCAGGTACCGGGTGATGTTCGGCTGCTTCGCCCGGTCCATCTCCTGCACCCAGCCGAGCCGTACGAACCGGGCGGCCATCCAGTCGCTGACGACGATGAGGTCGCGGCCGGTCTCCTGGTGGTTCATCAGCGCCGGGCTGATCTTGCCGAAGAACTCGTCGTTGTCGTTGATCTCCTCGGTGTAGCGGACGGAGATCCCGGTGCGTGCGCCGAAGGCGTCCAGCGTGGGCCGCTTCGAGGTGTCGTCGTCATCGGTGTCGATGTAGAGAGGCCAGTTCGCGAAGTCGAGCGTCCGGTCCCGCGCGGACAGGTCCCGCCCGGCCCGCTCCCCCGGCTCGACATAGGCGGCGGGCACCCCGCAGCCGGCGAGCACGGTCGCGGCCCCCACACCGCCGATCCCGCGCAGCAGGGACCGGCGGGACATTGTGTTCCTGGCTGTCGCTCTCACCCGTGCAGCATCCCGGGCCCGCCGCGAAGGAACAATGGACGGTCCGTCGACCGAACGGCCGCGGCCCCGACACCCTGTCGATCAAGGGTGTCGGGGCCGCGCCCGGAGAAGCCGGCGATCTAGCCGAGGGACGTCATCACGTGCTTGATGCGCGTGTAGTCCTCGAAGCCGTACGCCGACAGGTCCTTGCCGTAGCCGGACTTCTTGTAGCCGCCGTGCGGCATCTCCGCCACCAGCGGGATGTGGGTGTTGATCCACACGCAGCCGAAGTCGAGGGACTTCGACATGCGCATCGCGCGGGCGTGGTCCTTCGTCCAGACCGACGACGCGAGGGCGAACTCGACACCGTTGGCGTACGCCAGGGCCTGCTCCTCGTCACGGAACGACTGCACCGTGATGACCGGGCCGAAGACCTCGTTCTGGACGATCTCGTCGTCCTGCTTGAGGCCGGAGACGACGGTCGGGGCGTAGAAGTAGCCCTTGTCGCCGACCTGGTGGCCACCCGCCTCGACCTTGGCGTGGGCCGGGAGGCGGTCGATGAAGCCGGAGACCTGCTTCAGCTGGTTGGCGTTGTTGAGCGGGCCGTACAGCACGTCCTCGTCGTCCGGCTGACCGGTCTTCGTGTCCGTGGCCGCCTTGGCCAGCTGCGCCACGAACTCGTCGTGGATGGACTCGTGCACGAGGACACGGGTCGCGGCCGTACAGTCCTGGCCCGCGTTGAAGAAGCCCGCCACCGAGATGTCCTCGACGGCCTTGGCGATGTCGGTGTCCTCGAAGACCACGACCGGGGCCTTGCCGCCCAGCTCCAGGTGGACGCGCTTGACGTCCTTGGACGCCGACTCGGCGACCTGCATACCGGCGCGCACCGAACCGGTGATGGAGGCCATCGCCGGGGTCGGGTGCTCGACCATGGCCCTGCCGGTCTCGCGGTCGCCGCAGATCACGTTGAAGACGCCCTTGGGCACGATCTGCCCGATGATCTCGGCGATCAGGACGGTCGACGCGGGGGTCGTGTCGGACGGCTTGAGGACGACCGTGTTGCCCGCGGCGAGCGCCGGGGCGAACTTCCACACGGCCATCATCATCGGGTAGTTCCACGGCGCGACCTGGGCGCAGACACCCACGGGCTCGCGGCGGACGATGGAGGTCATGCCCTCCATGTACTCGCCGGCCGAACGGCCCTCGAGCAGCCGGGCGGCACCCGCGAAGAAGCGGATCTGGTCCACCATGGGGGGAATCTCTTCGCTCGCCGTGAGAGCGACGGGCTTGCCGGTGTTCTCGACCTCGGCGGCGATCAGGTCCTCGGCGCGCTCCTCGAAGGCGTCCGCGATCTTCAGCAGGACCTTCTGGCGCTCGGCCGGCGTGGTGTCCCGCCAGGCCGGGAACGCGGCCGCGGCCGCGTCCATGGCGGCGTCGACGTCCGCCTGTCCGGAGAGCGGAGACGTGGCGAAGACCTCGCCCGTGGCCGGGTTGACCACATCGATGGTCCGTCCGTCGGCGGCGTCCCGGAACTCCCCGTTGATGTAGTTACGCAGCCGGCGCAGCTCGGTGGTCACTTTGCCACCCCTCCTGTCACGTTCATGGTCGCACTTCGTCGTGCGGCGTCCCGTTTGCTGAGACACCTCAGCCTAATCGCTTCCCTGACGCTTTCGACAGGCCCGACATCCGCCAACTTCGGATTCGGTGAGATCCGAAGCCTCAAACAACGAATTTCATCGCTCTGGGCTTGCCAGACCGACGAGTCTCGGTGCACAGTGAAGCCGTGGCCAGTCAAAGCACGAACTCCAGAACCGGTTCCGGTTCGTCCCCGACGATCGATGCCGTCTCCCTGGCGATCATCGAACAGCTCCAGGAGGACGGTCGCCGTCCGTACGCGGCGATAGGCAAGGCCGTCGGCCTTTCCGAGGCGGCGGTGCGACAGCGTGTTCAGAAGCTGCTCGACCAGGGCGTCATGCAGATCGTCGCCGTCACCGACCCGCTCACCGTGGGCCTCCGGCGGCAGGCGATGGTCGGCATCAACGTCGAGGGTGACCTCGATCCGGTGGCGGAAGCACTGACGGCCATGTCGGAATGTGAGTACGTGGTGATGACCGCGGGCTCGTTCGACCTGATGGTGGAGGTCGTCTGCGAGGACGACGACCATCTGCTGGATGTGATCAACAAGCGCATCCGCACCCTCCCCGGCGTGCGCTCCACGGAGAGCTTCGTCTACCTCAAGCTCAAGAAGCAGACCTATATGTGGGGAACTCGATAACCGTGACCCAGGACCTGTCCAAGACCGCGTACGACCACCTGTGGATGCACTTCACCCGCATGTCGTCGTACGAGAACAACCCCGTCCCCACCATCGTGCGTGGTGAGGGCACCTACATCTTCGACGACAAGGGCAAGCGCTACCTCGACGGTCTCGCGGGTCTCTTCGTGGTCAACGCCGGTCATGGCCGCAAGGAGCTGGCCGAGGTCGCGTACAAGCAGGCCCAGGAGCTCGCGTTCTTCCCCGTGTGGTCGTACGCGCACCCCAAGGCCGTCGAGCTCGCCGAGCGTCTGGCCGACTACGCCCCGGGCGACCTGAACAAGGTCTTCTTCACCACCGGTGGCGGCGAGGCCGTCGAGACCGCCTGGAAGCTCGCCAAGCAGTACTTCAAGCTGCAGGGCAAGCACACCAAGTACAAGGTCATCTCGCGTGCGGTCGCCTACCACGGCACCCCGCAGGGCGCCCTGTCGATCACCGGCCTGCCGGCCCTGAAGGCCCCCTTCGAGCCGCTGGTCCCCGGCGCGCACAAGGTGCCGAACACCAACATCTACCGTGCCCCGATCCACGGCGACGACCCCGAGGCCTTCGGCCGCTGGGCCGCCGACCAGATCGAGCAGCAGATCCTCTTCGAGGGCCCCGAGACCGTAGCGGCCGTCTTCCTGGAGCCGGTGCAGAACGCCGGCGGCTGCTTCCCGCCGCCGCCCGGGTACTTCCAGCGGGTCCGCGAGATCTGCGACCAGTACGACGTGCTGCTCGTCTCGGACGAGACGATCTGCGCCTTCGGCCGCCTGGGCACGATGTTCGCCTGTGACAAGTTCGGCTACGTGCCGGACATGATCACCTGCGCCAAGGGCATGACCTCGGGCTACTCCCCGATCGGCGCCTGCATCGTCTCGGACCGCATCGCGGAGCCGTTCTACAAGGGCGACAACACCTTCCTGCACGGCTACACCTTCGGTGGCCACCCGGTGTCGTCGGCGGTCGCGATCGCCAACCTCGACATCTTCGACAAGGAAGGCCTGAACCAGCACGTGCTGGACCAGGAGGGCAACTTCTTCGAGACCCTGAAGAAGCTGCACGACCTGCCGATCGTCGGCGACGTCCGCGGCAACGGCTTCTTCTACGGCATCGAGCTCGTGAAGGACAAGGTCACCAAGGAGTCCTTCACGGACGAGGAGACCGAGCGCGTCCTCTACGGCTTCCTCTCCAAGGCGCTGTTCGAGAACGGCCTGTACTGCCGTGCCGACGACCGTGGCGACCCGGTCATCCAGCTGGCCCCGCCGCTCATCGCCGACCAGGGCACCTTCGACGAGATCGAAGGCATCCTGCGCTCGGTGCTCACCGAGGCGTGGACCAAGCTCTGACCGTCCCCGCCCTTCGAGGCACAGGACCTCACGCCGCCCTCACGGCGTGACCCCGGCCCGGGTATGCCGCCATCCGAGTGGATGGCGGCGGCCCGGGCCGCGTGCTGTCCGTACAAACGGATCCGAATACTTACGGTGCCCAGTGACCGACAGGCCCGTCCCTTCGTTCCCCCGGACGGGGGAACGCAAGAATCGGATCCGACATCGAGGTGTACGCGATGGCCCCACCGGACAACGACGTGCTCTGGGCGCGTTCCCTGCACTGCACCCTGGAGGGCTCGGACGTTCTCACCGGCGTCTCCCTGGGCGTGCGCGAGGGCGAGGTCCTCGCCCTGATCGGCCCGCGCGGCAGCGGGAAGACCACATTGATGCGCTGTCTCTCGGGACAGACCGTCGCCCAGCAGGGCGAGGTCTGGTTCAACAGCAGCCCCGTCCACACCATGAGCCAGGCCCAGCGCGAACGGTTGCGCCGGGACCGCTTCGGCTGGATCGACCCCGAGCCCGGGCTCGTCCCCGAACTGACCGCCTGGGAGAACGCGGCCCTGCCGCTCCTGCTGCGCGGCGTCTCCCACAAGGCGGCCAAGACCTCCGCCCTGGAGTGGCTGGAGCGGCTGGACATCGGGATGCACGGCCGTAAGCGCCCGCACGCCCTGACCCAGTCGCAGCGCCAGCGGATCGCCATCGCCCGGGCCCTGGTCACCACCCCGTCGGTCCTCTTCGCCGACGAGCCGACCGCCTCCCTGCACCGCGCCGACGGGTCCCAGGTGCTGCGGACGCTCACCGCCGCGGCCCGCTCGCACGGCATCACCGTGCTGCTCGCCACCCACGACAGCGAGGTCGCCACCCTCGCCGACCGCTCGGTCGCCCTGCTCGACGGGCGCCGCGTCGGCACCGCGACGCCGACCAATGGGGCGGAGGGCGTCGCCGCGTGCTCGCTCTCCGTCTAGTCCGCGGGACCCACCCCCTCGTCCTGCTGCGGCGCCTCCTGGTCGCCGCGGCGGCCGCGGGGGTCGGCTTTCTGCTGCTGTGCACGCTGGGGTACGCCGTGGGCCACCCGGACCGGTCGGCGGCGGCGACCCTGCGCCTGCTGTGGTGCCTGGTCCCGCTGGCGGCGACCACACACTTCGCGGTCGCCGTGGCCCGTACGGACCCCAGCACGCGGCCGAGGCCCGGGCTCTCGGCGATCGGCCTGGGCCCGGCCCGGCTCACGGCGATCGCCGCCGCCTCGACGGCGGTCTCCTGCACGCTCGGCTCGATGGTCGCGCTGCTGTTCTACCTGCACCTGCGCGGCGACATCACCGGGCTGCCGTTCGACGGCGCCGCCGCCGATCTCCTGGCCGCGCACCAGCCGATCCCGCTCGCGGGCGCGCTCACCCTGCTCGCGATCCTGCCGGTGGTCGCCTCCACGGCCGCGGCGCTCGCGCTGCGCCCCCGCGGGACTCCCTCGGCCCCCGAGGGCATCGAGAAGGTCGCCCCCTCCGGGCTCCCCTGGGGCGTGGCGCTCCTCGCGATGGGCCTCGCGGTCGAGACGTACGCGGGCGAGGGCGGCGGGGACGCCGTGTTCCCCCTGCCGGGCCGCTTCGACGGCAGCCCCGGCGGCGTGCTCGCCGGCTGGATCCTCACGGCGCTCGGCCTCGCGATGGCGGGCCCCGGCATCACCCACTGGTGCGGCCGCGTCCTGCAGGCGGTCCGCCCGGGCGCGATCCGTCTCCTCGCCGGCCGCGTCCTGATGGACGAGTCCCGGCGCATCGGCCGCCCGCTCGGCGTGGTGTGCGCGGTGGCCTCGGGCGCCCTCGCCGGGGCGAGCCTGTACAGCTCCCGGGCGGGCGGCTTCGGCCCGCTGACGGGGCTGGGAGCGGCGCTGGTGATGGCCTGCACGACGGCGACACTGCTGACGGCGGCCCTGGAGTCCAAACAGTGCCGCGCCCACACCACGGAAGCCCTGGTCCGCCTGGGCGCCCCGCCCACGGCCCTCCGCAACGCGGCCCTGATGCGGGCGGGTGTCCTGCTGGCGGTGTTCCTGCCGCTCACATGGCTGGTGGGGACACTCGCGGCGGTCCCCCTGGGCGCCTGACGCCCACCCGCGGCCGACGTCGGGGGTCCCCCGGACGAAGTCTGGGGGAGGGCGGGCACACGGGACGGCGCCCTCGCGGGCGCGTCCGCCCCTCGGGCCCGCCACGCACGGGCGTCGCGCACCTTCGGGCCCCGTCACCTTTCGCCCCGTCACCTTCGGGACCCGTCACCTTTCAGGCCCGTCACCTTCGGGACCCGTCACCTTTCAGGCCCGTCGACAGGGCGGATGCGCTGACACGGCACCCGCCCCACGAGGGCCTATCGTGGGCACCATGACCCGCCCGCACGCGCGCGAAATCCACACCGCCGCCGAGTTCGACGCGGCCGTCATCCACGGGTCCCTCCTCGGCTACCGGATCCAGTCCGTCGACCTCACCGACCACACCTTCGCGCTGCTCTCCGCCTCCACCACCGGCGCCGTCTTCCTCGGCTGCGCCATGCAGCCGGAGGCCGCCGCCAAGGTCCGCGCCGACGGCGCCCTGGTCTTCCCGCCCGTGCCGGATCTGCCGTTCGACCCCTACCGCGCCCGCCTCTACTCCCCCCACGAACTGTTCGAAGGCGTCCGGGACGAGGGGTACGAGGCGACCCCCGACGCCCGCGCGTACGATTGGTTCCAGCGGACGAAGGCCGACGGCGACGTCTTCGCGTCGATGCTCCGCTCCATCCACGACGACGCGATCTCCGACGCCCTCGACGAACTCCTCGGCGGCAGCGGGGTCGTCGGTGTGATGGGCGGGCACGCCATGGGCCGTGGCACCGACGCGTACGCCGGCGCGGCAAGGCTCGGGCGGTCACTGGCCCGTACGGGTCTCACCGTGGCGACGGGCGGCGGCCCCGGCGCGATGGAGGCGGCGAACCTGGGCGCGTACACGGCGCCGCTCGCCGACGCCGTCCTCGACGAGGCGCTCGAACTCCTCGCCAAGGCACCCTCGTTCACCCCGTCCGTCACCGAGTGGGCCCGCGCCGCCTTCGAGGTGCGCGCGCGGTGGCCGAAGGGCGGCGACTCGGTCGGCATCCCCACCTGGTTCTACGGTCACGAACCGCCGAACCCGTTCGCCGGCCACATCGCGAAGTACTTCGCCAACGCCACCCGCGAGGACGGCCTGCTCGCGCGCTGCACCGCCGGGGTGGTCTTCCTGCCCGGCGCGGCCGGCACGGTCCAGGAGATCTTCGACAACACGACGCCGAACTACTACGAGTCGCGGGGAGAGCCGACCCCGATGGTTCTGGTGAACCGCGCCCACTGGACGGAACGGCTCCCCGCCTGGCCCCTGCTCCAGGCACTGGCCGCGAACCGTCCGATGGCGGCCAGGATCGCCCTGGTGGACTCGATCGACGAGGCCCCCGAGGCGCTCCGACGTCTCTGACCGGGGGCCGGTCGGTGCTGATGGCGGACGGGACGTGGCCGCCTCGACGTCCCGCGGGGAACTGATCGGGACGTCACCTCTGTCGGCGCGCGTGGTCGTACCGCGCGGGCCGACGGAGGGCCTAGGGGCAAGACACCCCCTAGCCCTGGAGCCGCCGTACCGCCTGCGCCTCCGCCCGCTCCACCGACGCCCTGCCGTGCACATGCACCAGCGCCAGATGGAACAGCGCGGGCGCGAGCGGCGCCCAGCGGTGGACGCGGTCGGGGCGGAGCAGGTAGCGGGTCACGTCGGCCGAGCGGAACGGGACGTAGTCGATCGTCCGGTGCTCCCAGCGGTCGGCGACGCCTCTGCCCATGCGCTCCTGGAGCTGATCTCCCGTCATGTCGTTGAGCCGGGCGTAGAAGTGGGCGCCCCAATGCCGCTTGTCCACATCCAGAACGAAGGCCAGCAGCGCGAGCGAGTACTCGTGCGGCTCCAGTGACATCTCCTCGCGCATCCCCCGGCGGGCGACCGCGTGCAGATCGGGCGCATTGCGGCCGGCGGAGTCGATGTGCCGGGCGAGTCCTTCGTTGACGGATGAGTTCCACGCACCAGGTGCCATGCGTACCCGGTTGCTGCGTTGGCTCACCGCCAGCAGGTGGTCCGATGTCACCACGGCGATGTTGACGCCGAAACTGCACTGGAGGAACGCGGGGGCGTTCAGGGGCTCTTCGGGGTCGAGGTAGCGGGACCGGGGAGAGGTTCCGTCGGGCATCCTGCGGTCGAGCTGCTGAGCGGCGAGGAAGGTGTAGTAGTCCGTCGGCCTCAGCCTCAGATGGACCTCGGCCTGCTCGTCGAGGGCGCTCCTGGAGACCTCGAGGCTCTCGACGGCGTACCGCGGCCCGTTCCACACCGGCGCGCGGTCGCCGGACGCCTCCGCGCGGTTCTCCTCCGCCTCGATCTCGGCGCGCCAGTCGTCCATCTCCTCGGGCAGCGCGACCGCCTCGGTGAGGACCTGGACGTGGACGGACTCGGGGGCGATCGCCCGGTCCCCGTCCCCCTCGACGATCAGCGCGGAGGTGCGCAGCGGCCCCAGGGAGAACGTCGACCACGCTCCGCGCTGCCCCTCCCGGAAGGTGAGGCTGCGGACCATCCCCGCCGAACGCCGCCGGATCCTGAACCAGGTGTCCTGCGTCCACTGCTGGAACAGGGTGGCGAACACGACTCCCAGGATGGCGCCGACCACTCCGTTGCCCAGATCTATTCCGCTCACCCGCAGCAGCGTAGGCCAGATGATCACGTTCGGTGGCCGCGCGAGGCAACTTCGACGCCCGATCCGTCGTCTGGCAGTCCGTACCGCCATCCTTCCGGAACGGAGCCACCCGGTGCTCATAGGACTGCTGACCGCCATCGCCGCCTCGATCTGTTACGGCACGGGCTCCGTCCTGCAGGCCGTCGGGTCTCGCAAGTCCGCCCGGCGTGAGGCGGCCGCGGCGGGCCGGCTCACGGACCGCGGCGGGCCGAGTCTGTCCTCCACCGCGAAGGCGGCGACGACGTGGGAGTTCGTCGTCGGCACGATCCTGGACTTCATCGGCTTCGGTCTCGGCGCGCTCGCGGCCCGGCTGCTGCCGCTGTTCCTGTCCCAGACCGTGATCAGCGCGAACCTGGTCGTCACGGCGGTCCTGAGCGTCCGGCTGCTCGGGATCCGGCTCACCCGCGCGGAGTGGACGTCCATCGGCGTCGTCTGCTCGGCGCTGGTGCTTCTGGCGAGCGCGGCGGGCCCGGAGGGCAGCGGGCACACCCCGGTCGCCACGCACTGGTGGCTGCTCGCGATCTCCGTGCTCCTGATGGTGGGCGGGACGGCCGTCGTACGGCTCCTGGGTGGGCGAGCGGCGATCCTGGCCGGTCTGCTCTCGGGGCTCGGCTTCGGCGCGCTGGGCGTCGGGGTCCGGATCCTGAACGGCATCGACCCCTTCGACCTCGGCGCGCTTCTCACCGACCCGGCGCTGTGCGCGATCCTCGTCGCCGGCATCGGCGGCATGTATCTGCACACCGTCGCGCTCCAGATCGGCTCGGTGAACGGAGCGACGGCGGCGCTGGTGGTCGGCGAGACGGTGCTCCCCGGCATGATCGGCGTCTGGTGGCTGGGCGACGCCTCCCGCCCGGGCTTCGCCTGGCTCGCCGTCCTCGGCTTCGCCCTCGCGGTCGCGGGCGCGGTGGCGGTGGCCTGGTTCGGCGCCCCGGAAGGCCACGGGGCGGAGGACACGGGAGTGCCGGACGAGCACGGGTCCGTGCCCGAGGACCGTCGCGATCCCGTACGCGTTCCGTAGCTCCCCACGTCGTCGCACCCGCCCTCCACCGCACGGCGGACCCGGTCCCGCCCGCGGAGTGACGACCGGAACGACCGGCGCCGGGACGCTCGTTCCATGACGCCGAAGACACTCCTCTCCACCTGGCCGTCCTGGGCCGGCCGCACGGCACTCGTCTGGTCCGTGCTGTACGCCACGGGCGCGGCGGTCGCCGCGCTCACCGGCCCCGCGTTCGGCTACGCACTCCTCGGCAAGGCGACGGGCCCGGCCGCGGAGGCGACGGCGGCGGGGCTGTACGGGGCCGCGGCCGTCCTCGCGTACGTGATGGTGCGCCGCCCCGGAAGGCATTGGCTGCCCCGCGCCGCCTGGCCGGTCGTCGCCCTCTGTCTGACCTCGGGCTTCGCCTTCCTTCTCACCCCGACGCATCTGCTGTTCTTCCTGTCCCGCAATCAGCCGGCCATCGACTGGGCGGCCTGGGTGAACCAGGGCTTCGCGGTGCTCGGCGCGGTCCTGTGGGGGTGTGCGGCCCTCGCGTACCGCCGCCGGACCCTCGGCACCTGCCCGCACTGCGGCGGCCGGGCCGGCACCCCGTCCGGCCTGCCGCCGGCCACCCGGGCAGGCCTCGTCGCGGTCGCGGCCCTCGTCCCGTACGCGGCCCTGAAGACGGCCTGGGCGCTCGGCATGACGCCCGGCTTCACCGGTGAGGGGCGGCCCGGCGCCGACCCCCGGTACACCAGCGACGCGGGACTCTGGCTGTACGACCACGGCGTCGACATCACCGTCGTCCTGGCCCTGATCGGCATGGCCCTGGCGCTCGCCCTCACCCGCCCCTGGGGCCGACGGCTCCCCCGCGTACCGCTGCTGGCCCTGGGATGGGCGGGCGCGGGCGCGCTCACCCCGTTCGGCGCCTTCCTGGCGGTGATGGGCCCACTGATCTGGGCGGGTGTGATCGATCTCGCCGTGGACGACCATGCGCCCTGGGTGTTCGTCGTCGTCTACGGGGGCTTCTGCGTCTACGGGCTCGCGCTCGGCCGGGCGACCCGCTCCTACCAGCGAGCCACCCGCCGGGTCTGCGGCCGCTGCTGACCGAACGGGCGCCGCGGGGTCTGCGTGACGGGCCGAGGAACCGCCGGTCCGGCAGGCCGAGGCCCGGCCCTCAGCCCTCAGCCCTCCGCCAGGATCACGACCTCCTCGGCCGCGAACGTCACGCCCACCCGCGCGCCCTCCTCCGGTGCGTCCCGCAGGGGCAACTCCGCCTCCAGAGCGGGGCCCTCGGCCGGGCGCAGCAGGACCGCGACGTGGGTGCCGCGGAAGGTGCGGGCCTCGACCGTGCAGGGCAGGCCGTCCTCCGGGGCGCCGAGCCGGACGCCGCCGGGGCGCACGAGGAGCTTCCCCCGGCCCTGGGGCGCTCCGTCGGGCACGGGCACCTTCCCCCACACCGTGTCGGCCGCGTCCCCGCCGACCGTCCCCTCGACCACGTTGTCGAATCCGAGGAAGCGCGCCACGAACTCGGAGGCAGGCCGCTGCCAGACCTCCCGCGGAGTCCCGGACTGGGCGATCCTGCCGTCCCGCATCACCACGACCCGGTCGGCGAGCGCGAACGCCTCCCCCTGGTCGTGGGTGACGGCGAGCACCGTCGTACCCAACCGGCCGAAGAGACCGCGCAGTTCGACCACGAGCCGCTCCCTCAGCCCTCGGTCCAGCTGGCCGAGCGGCTCGTCCAGCATGAGGAGCCTGGGCCGTGGGGCGAGTGCGCGGGCGAGCGCCACGCGCTGCTGCTCGCCGCCCGAGAGCGAGGCGACGGCCCGCCGTCCCGCTCCGGGCAGGCCGACGAGGTCCAGCAACTCCCCGACCCGCCGGTCCTGTTCGGCCTTCCCGACCCCGCGCATCCGCAGCCCGAAGGCGACGTTGCCGCCGACGTCCCGCTGCGGGAAGAGCTGGTGGTCCTGGAACATGAGCCCGACGCCCCGCCGGTGGGCCGGCACCCCGGCCTGGTCGCTGCCGCCGAGCAGCACCTGGCCCTCGTCGAGGGCCTGGAGTCCGGCGACGGCCCGCAGCAGCGTGGACTTGCCGCTGCCGCTCGGCCCGAGCACGCACACGATCTCGTGCTCGGCCACCGCCAGGTCCACCGAGTCGAGCACGGCCCGCTGCCCGAACCGTACGGTCGCGGCCTTGAGCGTCAGCATCAGAACTCCCCGGAGGTCCGGTCGGTGCGGAGCCGTTCGAGCAGCAGCAGGGCCACCGCGCACACCACCATCAGAATCGTCGAAAGGGCCATGGCCTGGCCGTAGTTGAGCTCTCCGGGCCTGCCGAGCAGCCGGGCGACGGCGACCGGCAGCGTGGGGCTGTCGGGCCGGGCGATGAAGACCGTCGCGCCGAACTCTCCGAGAGACACCGCGAAGGCGAATCCTGCCGCGATCAGCAGTGCGCGCCGTACCAGCGGCAGATCGACCTCACGCCAGGCGCGCAGCGGCGAGGCCCCGAGCACGGCCGCCGCCTCCCGCAGCCGCTCGTCGACCGCACGGAGCACGGGCAGCATCGTCCGTACGACGAAGGGGACACCGACCAGGGCCTGCGCGAGCGGTACGAGGATCCAGCTCGCCCGCAGGTCGAACGGCGGCTCGTCCAGGGTGATCAGGAAGCCGAAGCCGACGGTGACGGCGGAGACCCCGAGCGGCAGCATCAGCAGCGCGTCGAAGCCGCGCACGAGGCGGCCGGCGCGCCGGGTGAGGGCCGCCGCCGCGAGCCCACCGATGACGAGGGCGATCAGGGTGGCGACGACGGCGTACCGGAGCGAGTTCCCGATCGTGTCCAGCAGCGGCACGAGGAAGGTGCCGGAGGGGTCCGGGGTCTGCAGGGCCCGGTAGTAGTCGAGCCCGTATCCCTCGGAGGTGGCGAAGGAGCGTTCGACGAGGACGCCGAGCGGCAGCACGATCAGCAGCGCGACGGACAGCAGGACCCCCGCGAACAGCAGCCACTGCCCGGCGCCCCGGGGCCGGCGCGCCGTCTGTTCGGGCGCGACCAGCTTCAACGCGGTCTCCCGCCGGCGGACGGTCCGGGCGTGCACGGCGAGGACCACTCCGACGGCGACGAACTGCACCATCGTGAGAACGGCCGCCGTGGTCAGATCGAAGCGGACGACGGTCTGCCGGTAGATCTCCGTCTCCAGGGTGGAGTACGTGGATCCGCCGAGGATCTGGACGACGGCGAAGGAGCTCGCCGTGAAGAGGAAGACCATCAGCGCGGCCGCGGCGACGGAAGGGGCGAGCGCCGGCAGGGTCACGGTCCGCCACGCGGTCCAGCGGGACGCGCCGAGGACCCGGGCGGCCTCCTCCTGGCGCGGGTCGAGCTGCGCCCAGAGACCGCCGACGGTCCGGACGACGACGGCGTAGTTGAAGAACACATGGGCGATCAGGATCGCCCAGACGGTGGTGTCGAGCCGCATCCCCCACAGCTCGTCGAGGAGCCCACCGCGCCCGACGAGCGCCAGGAAGGCCGTACCGACCATGACGGTCGGCATGACGAAGGGCACGGTGACGACGGCGCGCAGCAGCCCCTTCCCGGGAAAGTCGAAGCGCGCGAAGACGTACGCGCCGGGCAGCGCGATCAGCAGGGTCAGCCCGGTCGAGGCGAGTGCCTGCCAGAGCGTGAACCAGAGGACGTCGAGGATCTCCGGCCGGCTCAGCGTCTCGCCGAACCGGCCGAACTGCCACGCCCCGTCGACCCGCAGCCCGCGCTCGACGATCGAGACGACGGGCCAGGCGAAGAAGAGCGCGAAGAAGGCGACGGGCACGACCATCAGGCCGAGCCGCGCCGCGCTTCCCCTGCGGTCGGGAACTACTTCAGAACGAGCGACGACCACTGCTGGATCCACTGGTCACGGTTCTTGGCGATCTTCTCGGGCGCCATGGTCTGCGGCTTGTCGATGACCACACCGTGCTTCGTGAAGAGCTCCGGCAGGGTGGCGTCCTTGGCCACCGGATTGACGAACATCTGCAGCGGCATGTCGTCCTGGAACTTCTTGGAGATCAGGAAGTCGATCAGCGCCTTGCCGCCCTCGGGGTTCTTCGCCCCGTTCAGCAGTCCCGCGAACTCGGTCTGCCGGAAGCAGGTGCCGGTGGAGACCCCGGTGGGGGCTTCCTTGGGCTGCGGCTCGGAGTAGAGGACCTCGACCGGCGGGCTGGAGGCGTACGAGACGACCAGCGGCCGGTCGCCCTTGGCCTTCTTGCCGCCCGCGGAACCGGAGAACTCCTGGTTGTAGGCGAGCTCCCAGCTGTCGACGGTCTTCACGCCGTTGGCCTTGAGCTTCGTCCAGTAGTCCTGCCACCCGTCGTCGCCGTACTGGGCGGCGGTGCCGAGCAGGAAGCCGAGGCCCGGGGAGGAACGCTCGGGGTTCTCCACGACCAGCAGGTCCTTGTACGCGGGCTTCGCGAGATCGTCGAAGCTCTGCGGCGGCGCGAGCTTCTTGTCCGCGAAGTACTTCTTGTCGTAGTTGACGCAGATGTCACCGGAGTCGATCGGGGTGACCCGGTGCTCCTTGTCGGTCTGGACCTCGGCGGGGATCCGGTCCAGGCCCTTCGCCTCGTACGGGACGAAGATCCCGTTGTCGAGCGCGCGGGACAGCAGGGTGTTGTCGACGCCGAAGAAGACGTCACCCTGCGGGGAGCCCTTGGTCAGGATCTCCTTGTTGACGGCCTCGCCGGCGTCGCCGCTCTTGAGGACCTTGACCGTGAAGCCGGTCTGCTTGGTGAACTCCGCCAGCACCTCCTTGGAGGCGTTGAAGGAGTCGTGGCTCACGAGGGTCACGGTCTTCGGCGTGGGCGCGCCGGACTTGCCCGCCGCGTCCCGGACGTCCTCGGAACCGCACGCGGCGAGCGTGGTGACGCCGAGCGCGGCGACGATCGCCGCGGCGGCCATCTTCTTGGTGCTCACTGAAATTCCTCCTGGGTGTGACCAGGAAGAGACGCGGCCCTGCCGACCGGAAGGCGGGCAGGGCGCAACAGCTCGAGTTACGACCGAACTTCCTACCCAGAATGACCTGGGCAAGGTTCAGAGGGTCTGCGGTCCTGACCGCACTCTCAGCGCTGTGGCGCTCCCCTGTCGGAATATGGAGATGTGTTCGAGCACAGAGTACAAGGTCAGCGTTCGGACGCCGCCAGCTGTCCACAGGCGCCGTCGATCTCCTGACCGCGGGTGTCACGGACGGTGACCGGAACGCCGTGGGCGGCGATGGCCTCGACGAACGCCTTCTCGTCCTCGGGACGGGAGGCGGTCCACTTCGACCCGGGCGTCGGGTTCAGCGGAATGAGATTCACATGGACCCGCTTGCCCTTGAGCAGCCGCCCGAGCAGGTCGCCCCGCCACGCCTGGTCGTTGATGTCGCGGATGAGGGCGTACTCGATGGAGATCCGGCGGCCGGACTTCTCCGCGTACTCCCAGGCCGCGTCGAGGACCTCGCGGACCTTCCAGCGCGTGTTGACGGGCACGAGGGTGTCACGCAGCTCGTCGTCGGGGGCATGCAGGGAGACCGCGAGCCGGCACTTGAAGCCCTCGTCGGCGAAGCGCAGCATCGCGGGCACGAGACCGACGGTGGAGACGGTGATCCCGCGCTGCGAGAGACCGAGACCGTCCGGCTCGGGGTCGGTCAGCCGGCGGATGGCGCCGACGACCCGCTTGTAGTTGGCGAGCGGCTCACCCATGCCCATGAAGACGATGTTGCTGAGGCGCGCCGGTCCTCCCGGCACCTCGCCGTCGCGCAGGGCGCGCATGCCGTCGACGATCTGGTGCACGATCTCGGCGGTCGACAGGTTCCGGTCGAGACCGGCCTGCCCGGTGGCACAGAACGGGCAGTTCATCCCGCAGCCGGCCTGCGAGGAGATGCACATGGTGACCCGGTCCGGGTACCGCATGAGCACGGACTCGACGAGCGTGCCGTCGTGCAGCTTCCACAGGGTCTTACGGGTGGTGTCGTCGTCGCACGAGATGTGCCGGACCACGGACATCAGGTCGGGCAGCAGCTCGCCCTGCAGCTTCTCGCGCGAGGACGCGGGAATGTCGGTCCACTCGGCGGGGTCGTGGGCGTACCGCGCGAAGTAGTGCGTGGACAGCTGCTTGGCGCGGAACGGCTTCTCGCCGATCGCGGCGACGGCCTCCTTGCGCTCGGCGGGCGTGAGGTCGGCGAGGTGCCGCGGCGGCTTCTTGGCTCCGCGGGGGGCGACGAAAGTGAGTTCTCCGGGCTTGGGCATGGTGGTACCAGTGTCGCAGACGCGCACGTGTGGCTCGGGGCCGTCGCGGCCGGGGCATCGCCCGGGGACGTCGCCGACGGTCCCGGACGGCCCTCAGACGGCCCGGACCGTGTTATCGGCGTGCTCGTGCACCGCGATCCTCGCCAGTTTCGTCAGCATCATGCCGTTGCGGACGGCTACGAGGTAGTCCACGGGGAGCCCGTGCATCCGGATCCCCGGGCCACGGAGGGGATGCCAGTCGAGGGTGAAGAGCGTGTGCTCGCCCCAGGGGAGCAAGGTCATGGAGATGCGGGCCGCGCCGAAGGGCTCCGCCTTCGCCTCCAGCTCCAGGCGCCGTTCCGGTTCGCAGATACGGACGACGACCGTGTCGTCGAGGGTGAAGGGGCCGCCGCCGACCCGGACCTTCAGACGGGCGCCCACGTCCGGCCAGTGCGGGTCCGCCGCCAGGACCTGCTGGGTTCCCGTGACCCACTCCCCGTAACGATGGCCGTCGGACAGCAGGCGCCAGACCTCCGACGGCGTGCTCAGGATCAGACGGCGGTTCCGGGCCACGCCGATCACGCTCCTTCTGGACGGTGGGCCACGACGGGCGCACCGTCCGGGCGCCCTGGGCCTGACCTCCAGACTCACGCGGACCGCCCGCCCCCGCCCCCCGGCAGGTCCGAACGGAGTCCTCCCCCGGTGACCACCGCACAGCAGCGACACGTCCCCGTCAGGACCGCGGAGAACCGGGCTGCGTGGACGGGATCCGTGGGGTGAAGAACAGCGCGAGGACCGAGGACAGGGCGAGAACGGCGAGGGCGGCCCGCAGACCGTCCAGACGGGCGGCGGCGTTCGCGTCCAGCGCGGCCTGAGTCACCTCCGGGCTGGTGCCCGCATCGTCGAGAGCCGCACTGAGCTGGGCGTCCGAGAGGAACGGCACGCCGCTCTGGAGCTCCACAGCGGCCTTGTTCTTGACCTCGGCCGGAATCGCCGCGTTCTGCTCCACGCTGCTCAGGAACGAGGCCGTGAGCGCGGCGATCAGAAGCGACCCGGCCAGTGCCGTACCGATCGAGGCGCCGAGGTTGGTGACGGCGTTCTGGATGCCGCCGACCTCCGCGCTCTTGCTGTCCGGAACGGCGGAGACGGTGACCGAACCGAGCTGCGAGGCCAGCGCGCCCATCCCCAGCCCGATCAGCAGGAGCGGCACGGTGACGATCTCCGCGCCGGCGTCGGCGTCGAGCGCGGCCATCAGGGCGAGCGCCCCCGCGAGCAGCGCCAGCACCCCGAGCCTCACCACCTGCCGCGGCGAGATGTCCGGGAGGAAGCGCGGGATCAGGAGGGCCGCCGCCAGCAGCGTCAGCGAGAGCGGCAGGATGCGCGCCCCCGTCGCCAGCGCGGACAGGCCCAGGGCGATGGACAGATAGAGCGGGACGACGAAGAACACGCCCATCTGCACGAGGTACTGGAAGAAGAACATGGTCAGACCGCCGGTGAGCTGCCTGTTCCGCAACATCGCCGGGTCGACGAGCGGCTCCCGGCCGCGGACCGCGAGCCACGCCTCCCAACGGAGGAACAGCCACACCAGAAGCAGGCCCACCAGCATCGTCCACACGACCATGGAGACGCCGAGCCACGACGGCGCGTCCGGCTTCGGCCGGAACCAGCCCCACTCGTCCGAGCGGAGCACCCCGTAGACGAAGATCCCGAGCCCTAGCGCGGACAGCACGACGCCCACGAGATCGATCCGCGGACGCTCCTCACCCACGGCGTCGGCGATACGACGCGCGAACACCAGGATGACGAGCACCACCAGGACCTCGCCCGCGAAGACCCAGCGCCAGGAGAAGTACGTCGTGGCGACACCGCCGATGAGCGGCCCCAGCGCGATGGCCACCGCCCCGGCGGCCGCCACGATGCCGTACGCCGCCGCCCGACGCTCCGTGGCGAAATTACCGGCCACGAGCGCCACGATCGCGGGCATGATGAGCGCCGCCCCGATCCCCTCCAGGAACGACCAGCCGAGGAGCAGCACAGGAAGATTCGGTGCCAGCGCCGTGGTGAGGGACCCACAGCCGTAGACCACACAGCCGATCATGAACGCGCGCTTGCGGCCGATCAGCGCCCCGACCTTGCCCCCGGGGATCATGAACATCGCCATCACCAGCGTGTACGCCGTGATGGCGCCCTGGATCCCGGTGACCGTGGTCCCCACGTCGTCGGCCACCGTCGCGATCGACACGTTCATGACCGAGCTGTCGAGCGCCATCAGGAACTGACCGGCCGCAAGAGTCAGCAGAACCGATCGCGCCCCCGTCGCCGGACCCTCCGAGGTGCCTCCCCTGCGTGCCATGGGCGCATCGTGCCAACGGCACCGACGGCACTGCCACGACCCGCCGCAGGTGTCCACCACATGGCGCACGGACAACGGGAAAGGGCCCGCCGCTCCCGAGGGGACGACGGGCCCTTCGCCACGAACGTCGTATCAGGCCGTGCCGACGAACAGCACGAACAGCAGCCACACCACCGGAGCGGTCGGCAGCAAGGAGTCCAACCGGTCCATGATGCCGCCGTGACCCGGCAGCAGCGTGCCCATGTCCTTGATGCCCAGATCGCGCTTGATCATCGACTCGCCGAGGTCACCGAGCGTCGCACTCGCCGCCACCGCAAGGCCCAGCAGCAGACCCTGCCACCACGAGCCACCGTCGATCAGGAACTCCATGCACAGCGCACCCGCCGCCATCGCGAACGCCACCGCACCGAGCAGACCCTCACGGGTCTTCCCCGGACTGATCCGCGGAGCCAGCTTGTGCTTGCCGAAACGCCAGCCGATCGCATACGCACCGGTGTCACTGACCACGGTCAGCACCAGGAACGTGAGCACCCGCTCCGGCCCGTCGTCGGCCGTCAGCATCAACGCCACGAACGTCGCCAGGAACGGCACGTAGAACGCCGCGAACACGCCCGCCGTGACGTCCTTCAGATAACCCTCGGGCGGCTCCGTCATCCGCCACACCAGCACCGCGAGAGCGGTCAGGGCCATGGCGACCCAAGCCCCCTCCGCACCCCGGACATACCCGGCCACCACCATCGCCGCACCGCCGACGGCGAGCGGGACGAGCGGAGCCTTGATGCCCTTGCGCTCCTGCAGACGGGAGGTGAGCTCCCACAGACCGACCACGACGGCGACCGCGATCACGCCGACGAACGCGGCCTTCCAGATGAACAGCGACGCGATGATCACGGCGCCGAGCCCGACGCCGACCCCTATGGCCGCGCCCAGGTCGCGCCCCGCGCTCTTCTTCTGCGGAGCCGCGGGAGCGGGCTGGGACGGGCTGGACATGGGCTCCTGCGGGTGCTCGTTCGGCGTCTCGTCACGGAACAGGGGACCGCTCCGCTGAGCGGCCCCCCGGTCGTGGTCGTCCTGGTGATCGCCGGCGGGGACGTCGGGCACGATGGGCATGGGCCGAGTCTGCGCCGCCTGCAGCCCATCGTATGCGGGACCCGCCGGGGCAGGCCCCTGGTCGGGCCCCCAGTAGCCGGAACCGGCCGGGGCCCCCCAGGAAGAGTCGTTCATCAGACCTCGAGCAGCTCGGCTTCCTTGTGCTTGAGCAGCTCGTCCACCTGCGCCACGTACTTCGCGGTGGTGTCGTCGAGCTCCTTCTCGCCGCGGCGGCCCTCGTCCTCGCCGACCTCGCCGTCCTTGACCAGCTTGTCGATGGTCTCCTTCGCCTTGCGGCGCACGGAACGGATGGAGATCTTCGAGTCCTCGGCCTTGCTCTTGGCGACCTTGATGTACTCGCGGCGGCGCTCCTCGGTGAGCTCCGGGAACACCACACGGATGATGTTGCCGTCGTTGCTCGGGTTGACGCCCAGGTCCGAGTCACGGATCGCCTGCTCGATGTTGCGCAGCGCGCTCTTGTCGAACGGGGTCACCACCGCCATGCGCGGCTCGGGCACCGAGAACGACGCCAGCTGATTGATCGGCGTGATGGCACCGTAGTAGTCGGCCACGATCTTGTTGAACATCGCCGGGTGCGCACGGCCGGTGCGGATCGCGGCGAAGTCCTCCTTGGCGACCACGACGGCCTTCTCCATCTTCTCCTCGGCCTCGAGGAGGGTCTCTTCGATCACCACTTGCTCCTGCGTGTCGTCGCGTCTTGTCCTGCACGGTGTACGACCGGCAGGGCTCTGTCCATCCCCTCGCGGGGAGGTACCCGGATTCGAGCCGAGGCTCAGGCCCGGGTGCCCTGGTCGCTCACGAGAGTGCCGATCTTCTCACCCTTCACCGCGCGCGCGATATTGCCCTCCGCAAGCAGTTCGAAGACGAGGATCGGGAGGGTGTTGTCGCGGCACAGCGTGATGGCGGTGGCGTCCGCGACCTTCAGGTCGCGGGAGAGCACCTCGCCGTACTCCAGCGCGTCGAACTTGACCGCGTCGGGGTTGGTCTTCGGGTCGGAGTCGTAGACCCCGTCCACGCCGTTCTTGCCCATCAGCAGGGCCTCGGCGTCGATCTCCAGGGCACGCTGGGCGGCCGTGGTGTCGGTGGAGAAGTACGGCATTCCCATACCGGCACCGAAGATGACCACACGGCCCTTCTCCAGATGGCGCACGGCACGCAGCGGGATGTACGGCTCCGCGACCTGGCCCATGGTGATGGCGGTCTGGACGCGGGAGTCGATGCCTTCCTTCTCCAGGAAGTCCTGGAGGGCGAGGCAGTTCATGACGGTGCCGAGCATTCCCATGTAGTCGGAGCGCGCCCGGTCCATGCCGCGCACCTGCAGCTCGGCGCCGCGGAAGAAGTTGCCGCCGCCGATCACGACCGCGATCTCCGCTCCGTCGCGGACGACTGCGGCGATCTCGCGCGCGATTTTGTGCACGACGTCGGGGTCGACGCCGAGCGCGCCGCCGCCGGCGAATGCCTCGCCGGACAGCTTCAGCATGAAGCGGCCGGCCTTTTTGCCGTGGATGTCGTCGCCCTGTGCGGCGGACTGGTTCATGGAGATCTCCTCGTGCACATACGACGAAGGCCATTGCCGGTGGGTCCTTGCGGTTTCCCGTACGGCAATGGCCTCCTCGTCAGATCTGCGGTCGTCCTACGCGAGCGTGGACGACTGCTTCAGACCCTACCGGGGTCCGGTGTCCGTTGCGTACGGACTCAGATGCCGACCTTGATGCGCGTGAAGCGCTTCAGGGTGACACCGGCCTCGTCCAGGATCTGCTGGACGGACTTCTTGTTGTCCAGCGCGTACGGCTGGCCGAGCAGCGTGGCGTCCTTGAAGAAGCCGTTGACGCGACCCTCGACGATCTTCGGGAGCGCGGCCTCGGGCTTGCCCTCGGCGCGGGTGGTCTCCTCGGCGACGCGACGCTCGGTCTCGACGACCTCGGCCGGAACGTCCTCACGGGTGAGGTACTTCGGCGCGAAGGCGGCGATGTGCTGCGCGACACCCTTCGCGACCTCGGCGTTCTCCTTGTCGAACTCGACGAGAACACCGATCTGCGGGGGCAGGTCGGGCATGGTGCGGTGCATGTAGGCCGAGACGAAGCCGTCGGCGTACTGCGCGAAGCGGTCGAGAACGATCTTCTCGCCCAGGTTGGCGTTGGCCTCGTCGACGTACGCCTGAACCGTCTTGCCGGGCTCGATCTCGGAGGCGAGCAGCGCCTCCAGGTCGGCCGGAGCGGAGGCGGCGACGTGGGCGGCGAGCGCGGCGGCGACGGCCTGGAACTTGTCACCCTTGGCGACGAAGTCCGTCTCGCACTTCAGCTCGACGAGGACACCGGAGGTGTTGTCGTCGGCGATGAGGGAGACGACGGCGCCGTTCTCGGCAGAGCGGCCCTCGCGCTTGGCGACGCCCTTCTGGCCCTTGATGCGCAGAGCCTCGACGGCCTTGTCGACGTTGCCGTCGGCCTCGTCAAGAGCCTTCTTGCAGTCCATCATGCCGGCGCCGGTGAGCTCACGGAGCTTCTTGACGTCAGCGGCGGTGTAGTTCGCCATGAGTCTGAGTTTCTCTCTCGAAGTCTGAAAGATCTACGGGTGGACGGCGGGGGCTTCGTGGGCCCCCGCCGTCTACATCCGAAACAACCGGACCTGTGAAGGTCGGGCCGTGGGTCAGGCCTGCTCGGCCTCGGCGGCCGGAGCCTCGGCGGCCTCGACGACCTCGGCGGCCGTGGCAGCCTCGGCGTCGGCGACCTTCTCGGTCTCGGCAGAGGTCTGGACCTCGGCCTCGTCAGCCTTCTTCTCACCCTCGAGCAGGTCGCGCTCCCACTCGGCGAGCGGCTCGCCGGCGGCCTTCTCGCCCGGCTTCGAGTCGCCGGTCGCGGCGCCGGAGCGGGCGATGAGGCCCTCGGCGACGGCGTCGGCGATCACGCGGGTGAGCAGGGTGACGGAGCGGATCGCGTCGTCGTTGCCCGGGATCTTGTAGTCGACCTCGTCGGGGTCGCAGTTGGTGTCGAGGATCGCGACCACCGGGATGTGGAGCTTGCGCGCCTCACCGACGGCGATGTGCTCCTTCTTGGTGTCGACGATCCAGACGGCGCTCGGCACCTTCTGCATCTCGCGGATACCACCGAGGGTCTTCTCCAGCTTGGCCTTCTCGCGGGAGAGGACCAGGAGCTCCTTCTTGGTGAGACCCGAGGCGGCGACGTCCTCGAAGTCGATCTGCTCGAGCTCCTTGAGGCGCTGCAGACGCTTGTAGACGGTGGAGAAGTTGGTGAGCATGCCACCGAGCCAACGCTGGTTGACGTACGGCATGCCGACACGCGTCGCCTGCTCGGCGATGGCCTCCTGGGCCTGCTTCTTCGTACCGACGAACATGATGGAGCCGCCGTGGGCGACGGTCTCCTTGACGAACTCGTAGGCGCGGTCGATGTACGACAGCGACTGGAGCAGGTCGATGATGTAGATGCCGTTGCGCTCGGTGAAGATGAAGCGCTTCATCTTCGGGTTCCAGCGACGGGTCTGGTGACCGAAGTGGACGCCGCTCTCCAGCAGCTCCCGCATCGTGACGACGGCCATGGCCGTATCTCCTTGGTGTTCTCGGTTATGTCCTGACGCCCCGACGCGCCGTGCCACAAGGGACCGAAAAGGCGCTGCCACGACCGGTGAGGGTTGAGTGGCGGGGCGTGCGAAGTCGACCCGGTGACCCGGATCGCCATAGGAAGTGTACGGGACCCGGGGCGTGCCGGGTGACGGCGCTGTCCACAACCGGCCGGTATTCCACAGATACCGTCCGTGATCCCCGCGAACCGGGCGCCCACGGGAGTGTGATCCCCATGCACCTCACGACACTGCTCCTGATGGCCGCCCTGATCTGGCCCGTGGGACCACCGCGCCCCGAGATCGTCCGCGGCTGGGAACCACCGGCCGGCCCCTACGGCCCCGGCCACCGCGGCCTCGACCTGGCAGCCCCACCGGGCACCACGGTGAACGCCGCGGCCTCCGGCGTCGTCACCTTCGCAGGGCAGGTGGCCGGCCGCGGAGTCCTCACGATCACCCTGCCGGACACCGGAAGCCCGCCCCTGCGCACCACCTACGAACCGGTGACGCCCACAGTCGCCACCGGCACCACGGTCACCCGCGGCCAACCGGTCGCCACACTCGCCACACCACCCGAGGAAACGCACTGCCCGGAGTCCTGCCTCCACTGGGGCCTGCTCCGCGGCGACACGTACCTGAACCCACTGCTCCTCCTCCGACAGGGCCCCTCGAGGCTGCTGCCGGTGACGGGGGTGCCGTGATCCGGGGCCACGACGGGGGCGGGGACGGGGTGGGAGGGGAGGGGGCGGGGGGGGGGAGGGGCCCCAGAGGGGGATCAGCCGCTGACGCCTCGGAGGGCCATGGAGACCGCCGCGTCGGCGATCCGGTCCGGCTCCTCCGCCGCTCCCAGCTCGATACGGCGTACGGCCGCGTCCACGACGCCCTGGAGGAGCATCGCACCGAGGCGGGGCTGCGCCTGGCCGAGGTCTGCGAGGGCCTCGACGATCATGGCGACGAGACCGCCGTGGGCGGCGCGGATCTTCTCGCGGGCACCGTCGTCGAGCTCGCTCGCGGAGATCGCGACGACCGCCCGGTGGCGCCTGTCCCCCACCAGCTCGAGCTGCTTGCGTACGTACGCCTCGACCTTGCCCTCGGCGGTGTCGGCCTGGGCCATCGCCGTCTCGACCTCGGCCGCCCAGACGGGGAAGTCGACGGCGCACAGCTCCTCGACCACGGCCGCGCGGGACCGGAAGTACTCGTACACCGAGGAGCGGGCGAGGCCCGTGCGCTCGGCGAGGGCGGGGAAGGTCAGCGCTTCCGTACCACCCTCGGACAGCAGGGATCGCGCGGCGTCCAGCAGGGCGCCGCGTTGCATCGTCCGGTGCTCGGCCACACTGGCCGCTCGAATCCTGGGCACGGCACCACTGTACGACCGGCCTCGCGGCGTCAGCGTCCTACATCGGCCAGCTTGGCACGCAGCTGCAGGACCGACTTGGTGTGGATCTGGCTGACCCGGCTCTCGGTGACGCCGAGGACGTGGCCGATCTCGGCGAGGGTGAGGCCCTCGTAGTAGTACAGCGTGACGACGGTCTTCTCCCGTTCGGGGAGCGTGTTGATCGCCCGGGCGAGCAGCCTTCTGAGCTCGCGGTCCTCGGCGACCTCGACGGGGTTGTCGGCGGCGGTGTCCTCGAGGGTGTCCATGATGGACAGCCGGTCGCCGCCCTCTCCTCCGACGTGCAGCAGCTCTTCGAGTGCCACGACGTTCGCGAGGGACAACTGGCTGAAAACGGCGTGGAGTTCCTCGAGCGCGATGCCCATTTCGGCGGCGACCTCGCTCTCGGAGGGGGTCCGTCGCAGCTGGGCCTCGAGGGTCGCGTAGGCACGCTCGACGTTGCGGGCCTTCTGGCGCACGGAGCGGGGAATCCAGTCCAGGGCGCGAAGTTCGTCGATCATCGCGCCGCGGATGCGCGTGATGGCGTAGGTCTCGAACTTGATCGACCGCTCGACGTCGAACTTCTCGATGGCGTCGATCAGCCCGAAGACCCCGGAGGAGACGAAGTCGGCCTGTTCCACATTGGAGGGCAGTCCGACACTGACGCGGCCGGCGACGTACTTCACGAGGGGCGAGTAGTGCAGGATCAGCTGCTCCCGTAGCCGCTCGTCGCCCGTGTCCTTGTACGAGCGCCACAGCTCGTCGAGCGATGTCGGTGCGGGCGGTCGCACGGCGCCTCCCCGGGCTGCTGGGGGCACCGCGGCGCGGTCAGGCCCGGAGGTGTGCTGGGGCATGCGTTGCCTTGAGCCGTTCTGCTGTGGTGTGGGTCGGTGGGTGTGTCCGGTAGGGAATCCTGGTGAGCGTAGCGTGACTGGACTGTCGCGGTGAGCGAACCTCTGCGGATCGCGCCGGTCCGGGTGGGCTGCCTCGTCCACATCTTCGAACCCGGGCCGTGGCGCGTGTCGGCCCCTCGGGTGCGGCCGAGAGAACTCGATTGTTCATCTGCATCACCTTTTCACCCGAATGCTCCAGGTCAAGTACCGCCTCGCCGCGCGTTCGATCCTTCTGTGCGGCTGTTCGTCAACCGCCAGTCGTCGCCTTGCCGTTCGACGAAGCCGAGGGAGTGCAGTTCGTACAGCCTGGCGAGGGTGTCGTCGGGGGTCGTCCCGGCGCGGTCGGCGATCTGCGGTGCGCGTGTGGGGCGGCCGGCGGGCAGGGCTTCGAGGACGCGGGCGGTGTGCGGGTCGAGGAGGTCCCTGGGGAGGACGGGTCCGCGTCGGGCGGGGGCGAGTTGACCCATGGCGCCGACGAGTTCGATCACTTCGGCGGCGTCGGTGACGAGGGTGGCCTCGCCGCGCAGGAGTTCGTGGACTCCTGCGGAGAGGCCGCTGGTGACGGGGCCGGGGATGCCCATGGTGTGGCGGCCGAGGCGGTGGGCGTTGCGTGCGGTGACGAGGGAGCCGCTGCGGTACTCGGCCTCGACGACGACGGTGCCTCGGGTGAGTGCGGCGATGACGCGGTTTCGGAGGATGAATCTGCTGGGTGTGGGGTGACTTCCGGGTGGCAACTCCCCTAGGACGAGGCCTTGTTCTGCGATGCGTCCGATGAGTCCGGCGTGGCCGCGGGGGTAGGGGGTGTCGACGCCGCAGGCGAGGACGGCGACGGTGGCGCCTTGGGCGGCGAGAGCGCCTCTGTGGGCGGCGCCGTCAATGCCGAAGGCTGCGCCGGAGACGACGACCCAGCCGCGTTCGGCGAGTCCGGAGGCGAGGGTGGTGGCCATGTGGGCGCCGTAGGGGGTGCAGGCGCGGGCGCCGACGACGGCGACGGAGCTCAGGGCCCAGGTCCGCAGGTCGGCCGGGCCGCGGATCCAGAGTCCGATGGGGCGTGTGTCGCCGAGGTCGTCGAGTTGCCGGGGCCATTCGGTGTCGCCGGGGATGACGAGCCGGCCGCCGTGCCGTTCGGCGGCGTCGAGGTCTCGGTGTGGTTCGACGGCTGCGGCTCGGCGCCGCCATCCGGCGACCCGTTTCTCCCCGGTGCCGGGGAAGGGCCCGGTCTCTGGGGGCCGGGTGGAGCCGCGCGGGGCTGAGTGGCTCGGGTGGGGCGGGAGGGGGGTGTCGGTGTGGGCGGGTGTTTCGTGGTCGTCCGTGGCGGGGTCGCGGAGGCGCCGGAGGAAGCCGGCGGCGCCGTACGTGCGGAGCCAGCGGCCGGCGTGTTCGTCGCCGGGTTCGACGATGCGGGTGAGGGCGGCGCGGGCGAGGCGTTCTTCGTCCGGGGTGGCGTGGGGTGTTTCTTCCCTGTCGTGGTCGTGTTCTTCGCCGGGGGTGGCGCGGCGCGTTTCTGCCGTGGTGTGTGCTTCGTCCGGGGTCATGCGAGGGCCCCCGCTCCGACGGGTACGCCTCGGGCGATGCCGGTGCGCAGTTGGAGGGCGAGGTCGATGTCGTGGGCGTCGGGCCGGTCGTGTCCGGCGAGGTCGGCGACGGTCCAGGCGACGCGGATGACTCGGTCGAGGCCGCGTGCGGTGAGGAGTCCGCGTTCGATGTCGCGTTCTGCGGCGGCGAGGGCTCCGGGGTGGACGAGGTAGCGGGTACGCAGTTCGTGTCCGGGGACTTCGCTGTTGACGTTCCAGGGGGTGTCGGCGAGGCGGGCCGCTGCGCGGGCGCGGGCTTCGCGGACGCGGTCGGCGACGGCGGCGGTGGTTTCGCCGCGGCCGCCTTGGCCGAGGAGGTCGGATCGGGTGACGGGTTGGGCTTCGACGCGGAGGTCGATGCGGTCGAGTAGGGGGCCGGAGAGGCGTGCCTGGTAGCGGCGGATGAGGGAGGCGGGGCATTCGCATCCGGCGCCGTGCAGGGTGTGTCGTCCGCAGGGGCAGGGGTTGGCCGCGAGGGCGAGCAGGAAGCGGGCGGGGAGTCGGACGACTCCCGCGGCGCGGGCGACGACGACGTGGCCGGACTCGAGGGGTTGTCGTAGGGCGTCGAGGGCTTTGCCGGAGAACTCGGGGGCTTCGTCGAGAAAGAGGACCCCTCGATGGGCGAGGGACACGGCGCCGGGGCGTGGGAGGCCGTTGCCGCCGCCGACGAGGGATTGCATGGTCGCGGAGTGGTGGGGTGCGCAGTAGGGGGCGCGGCGGACGAGGGGTTCGCCGGGCGGGAGGATGCCGGCGACGGAGTGGACGGCGGTGACTTCGAGGGACTCCTGTCGGGTGAGTGGGGGCAGGATGCCGGGGAGTCGTTCGGCGAGCATGGTTTTTCCGGCGCCGGGTGGTCCGGAGAGCAGGACGTGGTGGCTGCCGGCTGCGGCGACTTCCAGGGCTCGGCGGGCGCTGTGCTGTCCGGCGACGTCGGCGAGGTCGGGTCCGTCGGTGGGGTCGGCGGCGAGGCCGGTGCCGATGCCGGCGCCGGGGACGAGGAGTCCGGCGAGCATGGAGTCGGGGCGGCCTTCTTCGGCGGCTTCTTCTTCGGGGACGGGTTCGTCGGAGAGGACGGCGATGAGTTGGCGGAGGCTGCGGACGCCGAGGACGGACACTCCGGGGACGAGGGCGGCTTCGCCCGCTGTCTGTTCGGGGACGACGACCTGTTGGTAGCCGGCTTCGGCGGCGGCGAGGACGGCGGGCAGGACGCCGCGGACGGGCCGGACGCGGCCGTCGAGCCCGAGTTCGCCGATGAGGACGAGGTCGGCGATCACTCTGGGGTCGATGCGTTCGGCGGCGCCGAGGACGGCCGCGGCGACTGCCAGATCGAATCCGGATCCGCCTTTGGGGACGGAGGCGGGGCTGAGTCCGACGGTGAGTTTCTTCTGGGGCCATTCGGCGTCGGAGTTGACGATGGCGGCGCGGACCCGGTCGCGGCTCTCGCTGAGGCTCTTGTCCGGGAGTCCGACGAGGGTGAAGGCGGCGACTCCGGCTTCGAGGTCGGCCTGGACCTCGACGACGACGCCTTCGACGCCGACGAGGGCGACGGAGCAGGTGCGGGCGAATCCCATCTCAGGCCACCCCCCGGGCGTGGGTGACGGCGGGGGCGCCACGGCGTGGCAGGACGATGCCGATCAGGTCGATGCGGACGCCGCCGTCGGGAGGTGGTCCTCCGTGGCGGTCGAGCCAGCAGGCGGCGAGTCGTTTGAGCCGGTCGGCCTTGATGGGGGTGACGGCGGCCATGGGGTGTTCGAAGGCGCCCGCGCGGCGCGTCTTCACTTCGCAGATGACGATGGTGTCGCCGTCGCGGGCGACGATGTCGATCTCGCCGGTGCGTCCGCAGCGCCAGTTCCGTGCGAGGACGGACATTCCGGCCTCGGTGAGTCGCCGGGCGGCCAGCTCTTCCCCGTACCGTCCGAGTGCGTTCGTCGGGTTGGTCGGGCCGGCTGGGTTCGTCGCGTGGGTCGGGCCGGCTGGGTTGGTTCCGCGGGTCGGGTTGGTCGGGTCGGCTGCGTTCGTCGCGTGGGTCGAGTTCATTCGGTACCACCTCCGGTACCGACTGTGACGCTCCGCGATTTCGCGTGTGGATCTTGGTGGACGGTTGCCCGTCTGTGGACAACCGCCTCACCCTTGCGGGTGGTTTCAGCCCGCGCCTCAGCTGCCGGGGAGTTCCAGGTCGCTCTTGTTGAGCTCCTCGATGTTCACGTCCTTGAAAGTGAGCACCCGGACCTGCTTGACGAACCTGGCCGGCCGATACATGTCCCAGACCCAGGCGTCGGCCATGGACACCTCGAAGAACACTTCGCCCTGGACCGAGTGCACCTGCATCTCGTAGTCGTTCGTGAGGTAGAAGCGCCGCTCGGTCTCGATCACGTATTTGAACAGCCCGACGACATCGCGGTACTCCCGGTAGAGCTTCAGCTCCATCTCGGTCTCGTACTTCTCGAGGTCCTCGGCGCTCATGGCATGTTCCCCTTCAGCCGTGCGTCCACCTATTGTGCGCCAGCCACTCGCACCCCTAGACGATTTCCGGGGCGAGCACCACCGGCGCATTCGGCGGTCCCTCGTCGAGCAGCCTGTGCAGCAGCTCGGCGAGTCTGGTCGGGTACACCGTCTCACGCGCCGCCGACAGTTCGGCGGAGGTCCACCACCTCAGCCCCGTGGTACTGCGCGCTTCCAGCTCGGTGAGCCCGCCGGGGGCCGTCACGGTCTGGGTGGTTCGTGCCAGGTAGTACCACTCGTCCTGGTCCCAGCGCCGCCCGTCGAAGGGGAACGAGCAGATCCGCTGCCAGATGACCGGCCCGAGGTCGACGTCGGTGATCCCGGTCTCCTCCGCCAGCTCGCGAAGCGCCGCCTCCTCGCGGGTCTCGTCGCCCTCCAGGCCGCCGCCGGGCGTGAACCACCAGGTCTGGTCGGGGTCGTCGGGCTCGTATCCGTGCATGAGCAGGATGCGGTCGTCGGGGTCGAGCAGCACGACCCGCGCGACCCGTCGCAGCTCCCGCTCTGACGCTGCCGAACCCGCCGAACCCGCCGGACCCGCAGCCCCGGCCGACTCCTCTGTACCCGTCACGTGCTCACCGTCTCCTTGCCGTTCCGCCCGCCCGACGCACCACCGGTCCCGCCGGACCCACCACCCGAGGCGGCACCGGACGGCCCGCCGGACCGCCCACCGAGCCTCGCCGCCACCGGACCGTACGCGGCTCCGGCCAGGATCAGTACACACCCGGCGACGATCGCGTAGAAGAGCGGCTTCACGGGTCCGGGCTGCGAGATCCCACCCGGGAGTGCCGCGAAGCCCTCGGGCCGCGCGAGGACGCCGTTCATCGGCCAGACGACGGCATCCACCCTGCCGGTGACCGCGGAGCGCGGCACGGAGCCCTGGCCGGCCTCCTCGAGGTGGACCCGGGAGTCGAGGGAGTTGTGCCGCTCGTCGCCGAGGAGGAAGAGGCTGTCCTGCGGCACGGTCGCGGAGAACCGCTGTCCGGAGGCGGGGGCGCCGGCGGGCAGATACGTCTCTTCGACCGCCTTGCCGTTCACGGTGAGCCGGCCGTCCGCACCGCAGCAGGCGACCGTGTCGCCGCCGACTCCGACGACGCGCTTGACCATGGGGACGCCGCCCCAGAGCTGGTCCTGGAAGATGACGATGTCGCCTCGCCGCACCTCGTCGCCGTCGATGCGCTGGGCGAGAACCTTGGACCCGACGGCCAGGGTCGGGGTCATGGAGTCGCTGGGCACGCTGTAGGGCTGGTAGAGGACGGCTCCCCAGACGAAGCCGCCGAGGAAGAGCACACAGCCGACGGCCACGGCCAGCCCCGACAGCACGCTGCCGAGGCGGCCCCGGGCCCCGGGCGGTAGTGTCGTTCCCCTCAAGCCAGCGCGCCCCACCCGCAAG